>JAGUYV010000441.1 GCA_020061125.1 bacterium
GGACTCCCGCGCCGCCGCGCCCGAGCTGATCGCACGGCTCGGCTGGGGCGATTCGTGGCCCATCTCCGTGTTCGACATCAACATGGATCTCCAGCGCTTCACCGTGGCCGCGGCCAGCAACCATTACTCGTTCGTGCCCGGCGATTTCGTGCAGGAACTTTTAAGCGTGTGCGCGGAACTCGATCTTCCGGTCGAATGCCTCAACGGGTGAAAAACCTGTTTGACGATCAGCGGCCTTGTGCTACAATGGGCGTTGCAGGATCAAACGGAATACATCATTCACAACAGGGAAGGGAGTGAACGGCTTGGCGGTTGACAAGAAATTCATCGGCAAGAAATATCCGCCGTTCGTTTACGAAATCGGCAAGGAAAAAATCAGGGAATACGCAAAAAGCATCGGCGACATGAACCCGCTGTATCACGACGACGCGGCGGGCGCGGACAAGTACGGCGGCATCATCGCGCCGCCCACCTTCGCTGTGGTCTACGCCAACGGCCCAGTGGGCGCCATGCTCTTCGACAAGGAGCTGGCCCTCAATCTCATGATGCTGGTGCACGGCGAACAGGAATTCGAGTTCGGCGAAGTCGTGCGCCCCGGCGACATTATCACCACCGACGGCGAAATCGCGGACATCTACGACAAGAAGGGCAAGGACTTCGTGTCCTTCAGTTCCGTGTCCAAAAACCAGAACGGCGCCGTGGTGTGCAAGGCGCGCTGGACATTCGTGATCCGCGGCTGACGCCCGCCCGCGGAAATTCAGGAAAGGAATCCATCATGGCCAAAATAGATGAAATCAATCCGGGACAGGAATTCCCGCCGCAGTCCAACCCGGTCGGCAAGTACCAGCCCATTTACTACGCAGGCTCCTCGGGCGATTTCAACCCGATACATATTGATCCCGAGTTCGGAAAAATGGCGGGCCTGGGCGGCAACATCCTTCAGGGCCTGTGCACCATGGCGTTCTGCGCCAAAGCAATGACCGATCTCGCCGGGGACCCGGGCCGGCTCAAAATGCTGCGGGTTCGGTTCGCCAAGCCCGTGTATCCCCTGGACAAGGTCGAGGTCAAGGGCCAGGTCGCGTCCAAGGACGGCGGGCGCATCGAAGTGGAACTGGGCGCGTGGACCAAGAACGGCGAAACCCAGGTCATCTCCAACGCGGCCGCGATCATTGAGTAACGGATCGGCAAATGACTGCGCCGCGGCGCAGCGGAAACGGGGTGGAGATTGCTCGTGGAAGAAATCTTCATGAAAAAACAGGCCACGGACACCGGGGCCGTGCTCCAGCTTTCCGGGGAATTGGTGTTCATTGATTCCCAGGACTTCATGCGCGAAGCCGCGCTGCGCGTGGAAGACGACGGTCCCAACATCGTGTTCGACATGGCGGGCCTCAAGTTCATTGACTCGGCCGGTCTTGGCGCCATTCTGTACCTGTCCGAAGCCCTGCGCATGCGCGGCCAGAAACTCGAAATCCGCAATGCCAACGACAACAACAAAAAGCTCCTGAAAACCATCCAGAATGTGGGCACCTTCACGGTCGCGGATTAGCGGCGGCCGGGAGAGACGCGTAAATACAACGGGGCCGCCCCGGGAATGCCGGGGCGGCCCCTTTTGCGTGCGCGAAAAACGAAATTCCGTTACTTGACCTTGCTCATGGGAATGCCCAGCGCCTTGGCCACTCCCTTGCCGTAATCGGGATCCGCCTTGAGGCAGTTGCCGATGTGGCGGATTTTGATCTCCATGGGCGCGTCGCCCATGGCGGCGGCCGTGTTCTCGAACAGCGCTTTTTTCTGCGCGGCGCTCATGAGCCGGAACAGCTTGCCCGGCTGTGAGTAGTAATCGTCGTCGTCCTCGCGGTGACTCCAGTGGTCCGCGGCGCCGTCAATGGCCAGGGGCGGCTCTTTGGCGCCGGGCTGCTCCTGCCATTCGCCGTAGCTGTTCGGCTCGTATCCCAGGGTGCTCCCGAAGTTGCCGTCCACGCGCATGGCGCCGTCCCGGTGGAAGCAATGCACCGGGCACCGCGCCTGATTCACGGGAATCAGATGGTGGTTCACGCCCAGGCGGTAGCGCTGCGCGTCGCCGTACGAGAACAGGCGGCCCTGCAGCATCTTGTCGGGCGAGAACCCGATGCCCGGCACCACATTGGCCGGGTTGAACGCGGATTGCTCGACCTCGGCGAAATAGTTCTCGGGGTTGCGGTTCAGCTCCATCACGCCCACGGGGATCAGCGGGTAGTCCCCGTGCGGCCACACCTTGGTGAGATCGAACGGGTTGAACGGGCACTCTTTCGCCTGCTGTTCGGTCATGATCTGGATCTTCATGTCCCACTTGGGGAAGACGCCCTTTTCGATGCTCTCGTACAGGTCGCGCTGGTGGCTCTCGCGGCACTTGCCGATCGCGGCCTCGGCCTGCTTGTCCGTGAGGTTCTTGATGCCCTGGCGGGATTTGAGGTGGAACTTGACCCAGAAGCGCTCGTTTTTGGCGTTGATGAGGCTGAAAGTGTGGCTGCCGAACCCGTGCATGTGGCGGTAGGTGGCTGGAATGCCGCGGTCGCTCATCACGATGGTGATCTGGTGCAGGGCCTCGGGCAGGCTGGTCCAGAAGTCCCAGTTGTTGCGCGCGCTGCGCAGGTTGGTGCGCGGGTCGCGCTTGACCGCGTGGTTCAGATCCGGGAACTTGAGCGGGTCGCGCAGGAAGAACACGGGCGTGTTGTTGCCCACCAGATCCCAGTTGCCGTCCTCGGTATAGAACTTGATGGCGAAGCCGCGGATGTCGCGCTCGGCGTCGGCCGCGCCGCGTTCGCCCGCCACCGTGGAGAAGCGCACGAACAGGTCGGTCTTCTTTCCCTTTTTCGAGAAGATCTTGGCCCTGGAGTACTTGGTGATGTCGTGCGTCACGGTGAATGTGCCGTAAGCGCCCGAGCCTTTGGCGTGCATGCGCCGCTCGGGGATCACCTCGCGGTCAAAGTGCGCCAGCTTTTCAAGGAACCACACATCCTGGAGTAACTGCGGCCCCCGCGGCCCGGCGGTGATAATGTTCTGGTTGTCGGCCACGGGCGCGCCCACATTGTTTGTCAATTTGGATTTCTGCTTTTTCATGTTTCCTCCTTTTTGCGCGAAGCGCGGATTTTCTTGCTGGAAGCCTTCTGGCATTTCACGCAAACGCCCCTGACTTCCATTTGCTTTATATGCACGGACCCCATGGCCCTGACCTCGTCCGGGACCCGGAAAGCATCGCATTCCTCGCAGAAAAAATCATGGGTTGCGCCGCATTGCACGCAAACGAAGTGATGGTGCGGGGCGACATTGGCGTCGAAGCGCATCCTGTCGCGGGGCGGCCCCAGGGTGTGGAGAACGCCCAGATCCACGAACAGCCACAGGGTGCGGTACACCGTGTCCAGGGAAATGGTAGGCACGCGCCGCCGCACGGCCTCGAAAATCGTCTCGGCATCCGGGTGCTCCGCGGATTGCGCCAGCTCGCGGAAAATCTCCAGGCGCTGGTGCGTCACCTTGATGCCGGCCTGCGAAAGCCTGTGCCGGAATTCGCTTAACCGGCGATCCAGCTCGCCCTTGGAAACCGTCATGTGCGCAACCTTTGATAAGAATAATTCTTATTTAAGAATATACCGCGAATTGGTTTGGATATCAAGACTATCAAGAAATAATTATATACACATGGGGCAGGGACGATCAATCGGTTCCAGCAAACAAAAAGACCGGGCAAACAAAAAACCGGGGCGCGGCCCCGGTTGATGGTGTATGAAAAATTCCGCGGCGGATTACTAGTCCACGGCCACGGAGATCTTCTTGGGCTTGGCTTCCTCGGCCTTGGGCAGGTGTACCTTGAGCACGCCGTCCCTGTAAGTGGCTTTGACATCATCGCCCTTGACCTTGGCGGGCAGGGTGAAGGACCGCTCGAAGGCGCCGTAGGAGCGCTCCACGAAGTGGTAGCTCTGCTCGTTGACTTCGTTCTCGACCTTTTTCTCGCCGCGGATGCTCAAGATGCCGTCGTGCACCTCGACCTCAATGTCTTCCTGCTTCATTCCGGGCAGTTCCGCGGAGATCACGATCTCTTCTTCCTTCTCGTACACATCCACGGGAGGCGCCCACCGGGTGAGGGCTTCGCGTCCGCCGAACCAGCCCCGCAGGTTGTCGTCAAACAGCCGGTTCATGTCCCTCTGCAATGAGTTCATCTCCCTGAACGGATCAAAACCTCTGTTCCATCGTACCAGCGTCATCTTTATCCCCTCCTTAGAATTTTTAAGTGTTTGCGGGTTCTTCTGAACCCCTTTCGGCTCTGGCTTTCAATTCTATTGTAGGGTATGAGCGGTAAGCTGTCAAGTATTCTCAAAAAAAAAATTAGAAAATAGACAAAATAAAATGATGCAATAAAAATAGTTATAAATAAAGGGTTTTTTTTAGATATGATTTGTCATATAAAGAAATGAGGATATGAAAAAGATATTGACGGCCATGAAAACCAGGTAATCCATGAGCTTCGCGCATCAGTATCAATTCATGGACTTTCCTCAAAACATCCAGCCCGTCCTGCCGAAAAGTTTTGCTCACGCGAAAAAGCCCCTTGCGGAGCAATATCAAAATGAAAACAAGAGGAAGCGATATTACCGTTATTTGGAAATGCCGAGGGACGGAGTTGAACCGCCGACACGCGGATTTTCAGTCCGCTGCTCTACCAACTGAGCTACCTCGGCTTATGGCGTGGCTGCAAAGGTGCGGCGGGCCTGGGGAGGCCCGGAACGCGGATCAGCCGCTTTTGCGCGATTTGCGGGCGCGTTTTTTCTCGTTCTCTTTAATCTTGCGGCGCCGTTTTTCGCTTGGCTTTTCGTAGGTCTGGGCGCGTTTGTAGCTTTCCTGAATCTTTGCGCTCCGGCACACATTGCGGAACCGGCGCAGCGCCTCATCAATTGTTTCTCCGTCTCTGACTGTGACTCCTGGCACTTAGCAACACCCTCTTTGCGAATTAAAAAAAACGGGGTTGACGAGACTTGAACTCGCGACCTCCGGCTTGACAGGCCGGCACTCTAACCAACTGAGCTACAACCCCTGATGCTGCGGACGCTTTACGCGTCAGTGGGCGGGGCGGGGATTGAACCCGCGACCTCTTGCGTGTGAAGCAAGCGCTCTCCCACTAAGCTACCCGCCCGCTATTTCCACGCCCCCAAGGGGACTCGAACCCCTGTCGCCGCCTTGAAAGAGCGGTGTCCTAGACCACTAGACGATGGGGGCCTGTGAGCCGTCCGGGACTCGAACCCGGGACTCCCGGATTAAAAGTCCGGTGCTCTACCAACTGAGCTAACGGCTCGGCTTCAGCTACTGCTTTGGGGCATTCGACCCGGCCTTCCCACCGTTCCGGCAGTCAGTCGTTTCCGGGCACCCTGAATTGTGGCTTTGTTAAAGGTCCAAAAAAGACTAAACAGTATTATAGCCCGCCCTTTTTTGATGTCAACATTTTATTTGTCAAAAAACACGCGCCCGCACATCACTTATTGTCACCCGCAATGCCTGTTTTTTTGACGGTTTCCGCAAGAATTTCCGCGCCGCGTTCCCGCATGCGAAAATCCGCGTTTAAGCCGCCACTATTGTTTGACGCGTTTCCGGGGTCTCATTATGATATAGCGTCATAAAATCCGCACAGCCGGGAGGCGCATTGTGATCATCAGGCAGCTCGAAGTCAGCCCCTTCATGGAAAACGCCTACATCGTGGGATGCGAGGAAACAAAGCAGGCCGTGATCTTCGACCCCGGCGACGAAGCCGGCCGCATCGCCGCGGAAGTTCAGCGCCTGGGCCTCACCGTCAGCGAGATCATCGCCACCCACGCACACATTGACCATATCGGCGCCGTGCACGCTCTCAAGGAGATGCTCGGCGTTCCTTTCCGCCTTCATAAAAACGAGGAAATTCTCGTCAAGGCCTATGACCAGCAGTGCCGCATGTTCGGCATCCAGTTCGGCGCCGAGCCGGGCATAGACGGATACATCGAGGAGGGCGACGAAATCGCCGTGGGCAACCTCAAGGCAAAAGTCCTGCTCACCCCGGGCCACTCGCCCGGCGGCCTGTGTTTCCATTTCCAGGGCAGCCCCGGCAGCGTCATCGTGGGCGACACCCTGTTCATGGGTTCCATCGGCCGCACCGATCTCATCGGCGGCGACATGAAAACCCTCATCGCCAACATCAAAAACAAAATCCTCACCCTGCCCGAGGACACGCAGGTGTACTCCGGCCACGGCCCCATGACCACCGTGGGCAGGGAAATGAAAACCAATCCATTTCTGCTGATGTACTGAACCGGGCGCTGCGGCCGCTTAATCCCAGGTCACGACCATTTCGCAGCAGTCGTCGCCGTTGCACACGCATTTGGTTTCTTTTGTGGAAACATTTTTTCCGCCGGACAGCTCGACCATTTTGTTGGCCCAGCCGATGAGGTTGCGGCAGAAGGTGCGGTGGGGCATGCCGTAGCCCTTGACGCGGAACGCGGCGCGGCCCGGCTGGGTCTCGATTTCCAGGTCGCCGGTGTCGTGGAACGCGCTCCACAACTGGGGCACGCGCGTGAAAGTTTCCTCGGGCGTGGTTTTAATCTTGAGTTTGTGAATAGTGGTGAGACCCATTTGCGCGGTCATTTCGCCCAATTCTTCCATGGCGCGCGGGTGGGTGAATTTGAGGGCTTTGTCTATGGAATCGTCCAGGTCTTTGAGCACTTCGGCGGGGTACCAGCTCGAACTGATCACGCCGCCGCCAGTGAGCAGTTCCCGGCTCTCGGGAGTGAGCGCGGCTATGATTTTCAGATAGGCGTCGTCGCCGTAATGTTCTTTGAGCATCTGGAGCCTGCTAAGAAGCGCCACACCTTTGACTTTTGCCATGAGGAACTCTCCCTTAACAGAAATGCCATTCCCGTGCGTGACGATCATATCACAGCGCGGGGGTGGGGCACAAGCGGGGCGAGGCGTCAGGAGTTGGCTTTGACGAGTTCGATGATTTCCGCGCCGTAAATGTTGGCGCGGCGCGCGCCCACGCCCTGGATGCCGCGCAGTTTTTCCGGGCTGTCCGGCTTTTCACGGGCCACATTTTCCAGGGCGTAGCCGGGCAGCACGGCCAGGTGGTGGATGCCGCGCTCTTCGGCCTTTTTCAGGCGCCATTGTTTGAGCGCGTCCACCAGCGCCTGGTCGTCCCAGTGGATGCAGCGGCGTTTGCGGCGGTGGTTCTTTTCCGGCTCGGGGATGCGGTCGGGCTTGCGGGACAGCCCGCGCTGGATGCAGTGGTGCATGTCCCGGCCGCAGCGGTTGTACACGGTTTCGGTGATGCCCTTGATGGCGAGCAGTTCCTTTTTGTTTCGCGGGGCGGCTGTGGCCACATCCAGGATGGTGGAGTTGTTGAGCACCTTGAACGGGGGCAGGTTGAGGCGCTCGGCGCGTTTTTCGCGCCAGTGGTAGAGTTCGTAGGCGATGGACAGCTCGCGGGGCTTGAGCGCGCGCACGCCCTTGAGGTTCCAGAAGTCGTGCACATCGCGCGCCATTTCCACGGGCGTGCGCTGCTCCAGGCGGCGGAACTCGATTTCGGCTTCCTCGGTGAGATCTGCTTGTTTGAGCATCTCGCGCAGCTTGCGCGCCACGGGCACGAGAAACTGCACATCCTGGCACAGGTACACCATCTGGTGCATGCTGATGGGGCGCAGGCCCCAGTTGGATTTCGTGAATTTCTTTTCGAGATGAACGCCCTCGAAATGCTCGACCAGGTCGGCCATGCCGATCTTGTCGAAGTTCAGGAACTGGGCGGCGATCATGGTGTCGAAGATGTTGTTGAATTCCAGGCGGAAGTCGCGCTTGAGGCCGCCCACATCGTAGTCCGCGCCGTGGATGTATTTCACGATGCGCGGGTCGGATGTGATGGTGTTCAGCCCCGACAGTTCCTTGAGGCGCATGGGGTCGAAGAGATAGATTTTGCGGCCCGTGCAAATCTGGATCACGCAGATGCGTTCCTGGTACACATACAGGCTGTTGCTTTCCGTGTCGAGCGCGATTTCGCGCGCTTTGGAGATTTGTTCGAGGGCGTCGTGCAGGGCTTCGGGCCGGTCAATGAGAAAAGTGGGCATCTCAAAGCTGACCTGTTTCATGTGGGTGCCGGGCGCTGTGCCGGTCTGCTGGTCGTGCATGCGGTCAGTAGGTCCTGTTCCTTTCCCTCACGAAGTCGCGGTGTTCCGCGTATCCGAGGATCTGGTCCCGCGCGCAGTCTTCGGCCGAATGGCTCGGATCGTAACCCAGCAGGCGCGCGGCTTTTTCAATGGAGATGTGCATGGGGTGGAAGGCGTAATCCACCTGGTGATCGGGCACATTGGAGAGGCCCGCGAACACGGCCGCGGTCACGGCGATTCGGGTCAGGCCCCTGCTTGCCGGGATGAGCGGCGAGCGGCTGCGCACGGCGCGTTTCATGGCGAGCAGGAGACTCTTGTGCGCGGCCGGGGCGCGGGTTGCGATGTTGAACGCCTCGCCCGGGGCGTTGGGCGAATCCAGGGCCAGGAGGAACGCATCGGCCACATCGCGGTAATGGGCCAGGCTGGCCGGGATGTTTCCGTTGCCGGCCATGGGCACGGGTTTGTGCGCGATGATGCGGTCCATGATGTCGAGCATGGGGCCGTGGTTGTAGCTGCCCGGTCCGCACACGCCGGGCATGCGCAGGCTGGTGGACTCCAGGCCTTTTTGCAGATATTTGAGCAGCAGGCGCTCGACATGCAGCTTGTGACGGCCGTACCATCCCACGGGGTGGTCCCGTGGCGCTTCCTCGGTGCAGGGCGCTGGGGGCTGCGCGCCGTACAGCTCGATGGTGGAAGCGTTCACCAGCCGCCGCACTTTATGATTGAGCGCGGCCTTGAGCACGATTTCCGTGCCGCCGACATTGACTTCCCATTTCTCGCGCAGGGGCCGCCGGGACAGGGATTGAATGAACGCCAGGTGAATGACGGCCTCCGCGCCCTTGACGGCTTTGTCCACGGCTTCCGCGTCGCGCATGTCCGCTTTTATAAAATGCGCTTTCGGCGGAATGAAGGGCGATGTCTGCACATCGAGGATGCGCACCGCACGGCCCTTGCCGAGCAGCGCGCCAGCAATGTGGCACCCGAGATATCCCGATCCTCCGGTTATAAGGATCATGCCGCGCCTCCACGAAATGATGACGATATCATAATCCGCGCCGCGGCGCGGGGCAAACGAATGTTTTGCGCCCCCCCGGTTCGCCGCGCCCGGGATTGTTGCCCGAACAGGCAAATATTTATATATAACTACTGATATTATGATTGAATGCGCGGCCGGGGCGTTGCGCAGACTGTGTGCGCCCGCGATGTCAGGCCGCGCAATGCAATCAAGCCAAAGCGTATTGAACCAAGGGGGTCGCGATGTTCAAGAAACTGGTCTGTTCGGTGCTTTTTGCGTGCCTGGCGTTGTGCGGAACCATGGCCGCTGCGCAGGATACGGTCGCGGACGAGGATGTCATCATCAAAAAAATCGAAGTGGACGGCAATTTCGAGGTATCGGACGAGGTGATCATGGCCGTGGTGCAGTCCCGGACCGGCGAGCCGATCAACACGCAGACGCTCGAGGACGACCTGCAGCGCATCTTCGACCTGGGCTTCTTTTCCGAGGAAATCAAGGCCCGGCTCTCGGAATACGAGGGCGGCGCCATGATCACCTTCAAGGTCGTGGAAAACCCGGTGGTGGAAAAAATCGTGATCAAGGGCAACACGGTTATCACCGAACAGGCCATCCGGGAGGCCATGCAGACCAAGGAAAACGCGATTCTTAACAAGGTGAACCTGGAGCGCGATGTCAAAACCATCGAGCAGCTCTACAAAGACAAGGGATTCATCGTGGCCCGTGTGGTGGACCTGCAGGTGGCGCCGGACGGCGCGCTGAACATCGAACTCAAGGAAGGCATCGTCAAGGACATCGAAATCAAATATGTGATCCGCGACGAAGACACCGACGAGATCATCGAGGAAAGCGCCAAGGGCAAAACCAACCCGATCGTGATTCTCCGGGAAATGAAGACCAAGCCCGGGGACGTTCTGAACGCCGAGCGCATCCGGCTGGACCTGCAGCGCGTGTTCAACCTCGGATTCTTCGAGGATGTGACATGGGACTTCGACACGGACCCGGCGCGCGTGGACATCGGCAGCATCGTGCTGCTGGTCAAGGTCGAGGAAGCCAAGACCGGGCAGGTGGGATTCGGCGCGGGCTACAGCAGCAGCACGGGCCTCACCGGGTTCTTGAGCTACTCGGAGCGCAACTTGAGCGGCATGGGCAGGCGCGTCAGCTCCCAAGTCGAATTCGGCGGCAAGCGCAACGACTTCCAGGTCGGCTACTTCGAACCGTGGATTGACAAAAAGCACACCAGCTTCGAAATCAACCTCTACAACACCTCGACCGAAAACCTGCGCTACGGCCTGGGCGGCGTGGAAGTGGACGACTATCGCGAAGAGCACCAAGGGTTCGACTTCACCGTGGGCCGCCCCGTGTCCGACTACACCCGCGCGTTCGTCGGGTTCAAGGCCGAGAGCGTGAACATCGAGCCGACGGCCTACGACTACCTCGACGGCGCCATCCGCACCATGAGCTTTTCTCTGCGCACCGACACCCGCAACAACATCTTCAATCCCTCCACCGGCCGACTGGACACAGGCACCGTCGAATACAACGGCAGCTTCCTGGGCGGCGACTACGATTACAAAAAGTTCAGCCTGGACCTGCGCCGCTTTTATCCCATCAAAAGGGACAAGCAGGTCTTCGGCATTCACATGTTCATGGGCTTGAGCCAGGACAATGTGCCGCGCTTTGATTACTACGATGTGGGCGGCGTGAACACCGTGCGCGGATATGAGGAATACGAATTCGCCGGTTCCAAGGCCGTGTACTTCAACGCCGAGTACCGGTTCGCCCTGGCCGGAAATGTGTCCGGCGTGCTGTTCAGCGACGCGGGCGGCGTGTGGAACAGGGCCGGCGACATGAGCCTGGACCCCGATGAATATGTGAAGTCCGTGGGCATGGGCCTGCGGCTGAACATCTCGTACTTCGGCGGGCTTGGCCCCATCCGCCTGGATTACGCCTACGCCATCAGCAGAGAGCAGACCAAGATTCACTTCGGATTCGGCCACATGTTCTGATCGCGGGCCGGCAGAGGAGCGCTCCAGCACATGACGAAAACCACGAGAAGCCTGATTCTGATGCTCGCGGCGGGGCTGTGCCTGTGCGCTGCGGCCGTGCGAGCCGCCGCCGCCCCTGTGGACTCCGTTTCCAAAGTGTCCGTTTCCGTGAGCTTCACCTCCAACACTCCGCCCGAACCCATGATTGAAAAAATCAGGTTCAGCGTGGAACAGGTCGGTATCAAGGCCCTCGAAGGCAAGTCCGTACAGGAAGCGGAACAGCTCACAGGTGAGCTGCGCGACCTCATGGGCAAGATTTTCAACCAGGTGCTCGGCGGCTATCTTGTAAGCAACATTGACATCGCCATCGGCGTCGAAACCTCCATCGGCGTTCTCCTGGAACCGATCCCGCCGTTCGCGGAAACCTTTGATGTAACCCTCGAGCTGGCGGGCGGCACGCACACGCGCTGGAACGAACTTATGGCCGCGGAACGCGACGCCATCAAGAGCCGGTACAGCGGGTTGCTCAAGGATGTCCCCGTATTGAGCGCGCGCTGGAGCGCCAAGGTCATCGAGGAGTCCATGCTGGACATCGCGCAGATCGAGGCCCTGTTCCCCGGCTTCCGCATCACGCCGAGCCTGGACATTGGCCGGAACGCCGTGCTGCATCTGATCCTCACCCCCATGGGCGAAACTGTGCGCATGGTTAATGTGAAAATCCGTTCCGCAACCATTCCGTCGCTCACGCTCGAAAGGCTCAAGTACGAAGCCGCGGCGCGCGCGGACCTCATCGTGGGGCTGCCACTGGTGTTCGCCGAAAGCCGCCGCGACATCATCTCCGCGGAAATCGCCTCGCACCTCGAAGGCACGCACCTGGCGCAGGTGCTGCGCCTGGGCATCACGCCGAGGCTCACGCTCTCGAGCCGCGCGCGCCTGGTTCTGCTTGTGGAGTCCAACCGCTACAGCGGATTCCTGCGCGCCAAGATTAATGTGGGCAAGAACAGGGGCGACACCGATGTGGAAGCTCACGCGGGCGTTTTCCTGTTCAACAATGTCGAGGTTTTTACCGAGTTCAACTTCGACCCCGGCCCGATCTCCCTGGAAAGCAACTTCGGCGTGGGCTGGCGGCCAAGCAAATTCTTTTATGCGGCCGCGGGCCGCAACTTCACCGAGGGCATCAACCGAATCTGGCTCGACGGGTACCTTTCCGAAGATGTCATCATTTCTTGGGAAAAAGGCGTGTCCCAGGACAAAAAACGGGACATCGAGGGCAGCGTCAAGTTCAAGGCTCACGAGTTCTTCAGCTTCGATATCGTCTCGGATTTCAACACCGATGTCTGGGTGCGTTTCAACGCCAATCTCTAGCCGGAGGCCCCTTCGCGGCTTCCGCCATTCACAGGAGGAGTTTCACCCATGCAAAAGTTTCTGCGCACCGGTCTGATCATTGCGTCCCTGGCCATCATCGCCTTCGCCGCTGCTGTGTATGTGAAAACCGGCCAGGCCACGGCCGAGGGAGAGCTTGTGGGCTTCGTGGATTCCGAGGAAATCATGGCCGGATACGCGCCCGCCCGCCGCGCCCAGGAGGCCTGGGAGCTTTTCGAGGCCCAGCATCAGAAGCAGCTCGAAGACACGATTTTCAAGAAATACAACACCATGGATTTGAACACTCTGGACGAGGCGCAGCAGGCCGAGGTTCGAAAAATGTTCGACCAGGCCGACCAGGAACTCAAGGATCAGTTTGAAAAGATCCGCGTGCAGGAATGGGAGCCGGCCCGCAACAAAATTCAGTCGGCCATAGACACTGTGGCCAAAGAAAAGGGCGTACGCGTGGTTCTGGAGAAAAAGGCGGTGCTTTCCGGCGGAGTGGACATGACCGCGGATGTCGTCGCCAAGCTGAAGTAAGAAAGCGCTTCTATGAAATGGCTTTTCCCCGCCGCCATGTTCGTGTCGTCCCTGGTGCTGCTGGCCGCCGCACACCGAGTGCAGCCGCCGCGTCCGCCTGTGGGCGTGGTGCATCATGACCGGCTCCTGGACGCCGATCCCGTGGCCGCGGGTCTGGCCCGCGTGGAGACGGAGCGCATGCGGCTTCACGCCCGCGGCGCCACCGCTGCGGAGCTGGCCCTCGATGATCGCCCCGATCTCGAAAAGCTGATTGCGGATGACGGACCGGAACTTGATGCCGGCCTCCGCCAGAGCCGCGATCTGTATCGCGATTTCCTCGCAGATTCCATGGCCGTTTCCATTGATTCCCTGCATCGCGAGGCGCAGCAGGAATTCGCGCGGTACGCGGAACAGAGATATCGCGCCATGCTCGAGGAATTCGACGCCGCCCTGGCCAAACTGGAGATCGAAACCATGGACGAGCCGCTGCGCGAGGAGCGCCTGCGTTTGCTCAACCTGCGACTGGCCCTGGGCGCTCTCACACGGGACCGCATCGTTCTGTCTCCAGTCCGCATCGAGCAGCTCGAATCCGAACTCCAGGCCCTGTTGTTCGTGCTCGAAATCAAGCAGCGCCGCGGCCAGCGCCTCTTTTCCATCAAGGAAAAAAGAACCTTTGAAGAGCTTCAGAACCTCACGCAGTCCGGCATGGACGAGCGATCCCGCGACATAGACGCAAGGCTCAATGAATTGATTTCTGGCATGGAGCGCAACGCCGAGGCCCTCATCTCGGGGCGCGAAGCCGATCAGCAACGCACAA
>JAGUYV010000029.1 GCA_020061125.1 bacterium
ACCGCGACTCCGAACGCCTGCCCCACCTGCATGATCACAGTGAGCACGATGGACACCTGTCCGATGTAGCGCCGGGGCGCGGCGTTCATGGCCGCGGAGGTGACCGGCGTGCCGAGCAGGCCCGCCCCCACGCCGAAGATAATCATGGACGCCACGATGTAGCCCGTGTCAGTGCCCGGCCCGATGTTGTAGAACATGAAACTTCCCGCGGCCTGAATGATGAAACCCCAGAAAATGAACCAGCGCGGGCCGTAGCGGTCAATGAACGGGCCGATGGCGGGCATGGTGAGGCCCGAGGCGATGGCGCCGGGCATGAGAAGCAAGCCGGTGCGGAACGCCGAAAACCCGAGAACCGCCTGGAACAGCATGGGCAGCAGCACGATGCGCGCGAACAAAATGAACGCGCGGTAGAAATTCAAAAAGGACAGCACCGAAAAATGGAAGTTGCGGAACAGATTCAACTGGATAATGGGGCAGTCCGCGCGCGCCGCGGAAACCAGAAAGACCGCAAAGGCCGCGGCGGACAGGGCGAACAGAGCCAGGTTCAGCGAATGGGTCCAGCCCAGGCCGCGCACCAGGTTCAGAGCGGCAAGAATGCAGGCCAGGCTGCACCCGAGGCTCACGAAACCCGTGAGGTCGAACCGGCACGGCGCCAGGGGCCGCGTGTCGCGCATGATCCGGGACGCCAGCACAAACACCAGGGCGCCCATGGGAATGTTGATGAAAAATACATAGCGCCAGTCCAGGAAGTCCACCAGATAGCCGCCCAGGGTGGGGCCGATGCTCGGGGCGAACACAATGACCATGCCGAAAATGCCGAACGCTCTGCCGCGCTCGTTCGGGGGAAAGCTCTCGGTCATCATGGTGAAGCCCGTGGGCATCATGATCCCGCCGCCCAGGCCTTTGATGATCCGGAATGCTATCATGGAGGGCAGGTCCCAGGACAGGCCGCACAGGAGCGACGCCGTGGTGAAAACCACCAGACCGGCGAGGAATGTCGGGCGGATGCCGATGCGCTCTCGCAGCCACGAGCCGGTGAGCGTGAACACCGCGTAGGACAGGGCGTAGGATTCCACCACCAGCTTCACGGTTTCCTCGCTTGCGCGGAACGAATGCATCATGGCGGGCAGGGCCACGGTCACGATGTTGAAGTCCAGAACCACCATGAACAGGCCGAACATGACCGTGACGAGCACGGCCCATTTGTTGGGCGGCGGCATGCCGGGGCTGATGTCTTGGCGCTGTGCGTTCACGGTTGATTCCATCCGGGCCGGTTTGCGGATGCGCCCGGTGCGTTTGAAACGCCTTTTCATGTTGTACACCGGCGTGCGGAAATATCAATAACTAACAATAATTCAATGAAAAGGTTCGCAGCGGGCGCGGGGCATGGTATAGTGTAAGTCATGTCCGTCAGGGTATGCGGGCTGCGTGGTTATGCGAGTTATTGCGGGAGAATTCAGGAGCCGCAGGCTGAAAGGCCTGCCGGGCCGCAGCCAGGGCCAGCGCCCCACCAGCGACCGGGTGCGCGAGAGCGTATTCAATATGCTGGGAGAAACGGTGCAGGGCGCGCGGTTTCTGGACCTGTTCGCGGGCACGGGCGCCGTGGGCATCGAAGCGTTGAGCCGGGGCGCGCGTGCCGCCTCGTTTGTGGAAAACAGCCCCGCGGCGGTGCGCGTTCTGCGTGAAAACGCGGCCATGTTCGGGCTGGGCGGGCGCGCAACCATCATTCCCAGGGATGCGGTGAGCTGGCTCAAAAGCGCGGATGCGCGCACCGGCGGATTCGATGTCGTGTACATGGACCCGCCCTACGCCAGCGGCGTGCAGATGGCGGTTCTGGAGTTGCTGGGCCGCGGCGCGCTGCTCGTCCCGGAAGCCGTGGTTCTGCTGGAGCGCAAGGAGCCGCTGGACGCGGATCGCGCTGGCGTTCTATACCGCGAGGAATCGCGAAAATACGGAAAGACGCACATCGAGACATGGCGAATCAGACCGGCAACGAACGGCTTCGGGTAAAAGCGGTCTATCCCGGCAGCTTCGATCCCGTGACCAAGGGGCATTTGGACATCATTCAACGCGCCGCGCCCACTTTGCACAAGCTCGTGGTGGCCGTGGCCGACAATCCCAGCAAAAAACAGTGCTTTTCCATCGAAGAGCGCAAGCAATTCCTTAAAACGGTCACAGAAGGCATTCCCAATGTGGAAGTTGACAGTTTCGACACCCTTCTCGTGGATTATGTGCGCAAAAAGAATATTCGTGTAATCATCAGGGGGCTGCGCGCAGTCACGGATTTTGAAATGGAATTTCAGATGGCGCTCATCAACAAAAGCCTGCTGCCCCGGGCCGAGACCATTTTTCTGGTCACCAGCACGGAGTATTCGTTCTTGAGTTCGTCCATCATCAAGGAAGTGGCGGCGTACGGCGGGGATGTGACCCAGTTCGTGCATCCCATGGTGGCCCAGGGGCTGTACAACAAATTCGGGATCAAGCGATGAACAAAGCGCGCGGCGAGTTCATGAAAGCGCTGGACCAGCTCGAAGAGCAGATCAACCATGGGTTTTTCCTGTCTTTCATCAATAAAATTGTAGTTGACGAAAAAAAGATATTTACCATAATAAATGAGTTGCGATCACTCGTGTCCGAGCACTTTTCGCACCCGGCCGGCAGCCGGGATGCGGGCGGGCATGAGCCAATGCAGGACCCGGCGCCGCCCGTGCCGGCGGCTTCGTTCGCCGAAGAAGATCCGGTGGACGACGCTGCGGCGCGGGACATTCTCGATCAGGCCCGCGGCAGGACCGAGCAGATGCGCCGCAACGCGGACGGCCTGCTTGCGGACATCGAGGACCGTCTGGGCGCCGCGCTGGAGTCCGTGCGCAAGGGCCGGCGCGCCATCGCCGTCCAGGAAAATTCGTCAGGAGGTGAAGACCATGGCTCTTCCCAAATATAAACTGTCCCGCTCGCGCACACGCCGCCGTAAGGCCGTGTGGAAAGGGGAACTCAAGACCCCGAACCTCACCGAGTGCCCGCAGTGCCACGAACTCAAGCTCCAGCACCGCGTTTGCACCAAGTGCGGCTACTACAAGGGACAAAATGTCATCACCGTCAAAACCACAGGCTGAACGCAGGAGGCTTTGCAATGTCCGATATTCTTGACCGGCTCGTACAGGTCGTGGTGTCCAACCCCGACCTCGCCAAACTGGGAGTCGCCCAGGAAAAGGTGGTCCCCGAAGCGTCGTTCCGCGACGATCTGGGCGCCACGAGCGTGATTATTTTCGACCTGATTCTGGCCATCGAAGACGAGTTCGGCATCGAAGTGCCGGACGAAGACGCCATCCAGATAACCACGGTCGGCGACGCCGTGAAATATCTCGAAAACCGCCTTGGGTGACGCCTGTGAAGGCTTCCTGGGAGACCGTGAGCGAAGAGGGCTTCCCCCGCCCCCTGTCCGATCTGCTCAAATCCCTGGACCTGGAACTTCATTACCGCTCGACCGTACAGGCCGCGCTCACGCACCCGTCGTTCTGGGGCGAGTACGCCATCCCCGAGGAAAAACGCCTGGCGCGCAGTTACGAGCGCCTCGAATTCCTCGGTGATTCCGTTATCTCTCTCACCATTTGCAGCTACCTTTTCCACAAGCATCCGGCCTACGACCAGGGCAAGTTGAGCAAGCTCAAGGGCCATCTGGTGAGCAAGGACACGCTCTACAAAGTCTCCTGCGATCTGGGGCTGGGGGATTACATCCGCGTTGGCAAGGGCGTGCTGCACGGAGCGGGCCGCACGCACGCCGCGTTTCTGGTGGATTGCTTCGAGGCGCTGGTGGGCGCGGTGTATCTGGAAAAAGGATTTGATTACGCCTCGCGCTTCGTGCTCGAAGCCATGAAGCCCGCGATCATGAAAGCCGACACCATCGAAGCCATCGCGGACTTCAAGACCGAATTGCAGGAGATCGTTCAGAAACAATTCAAAACCCTGCCGCAGTACAAACTCGTGTCCCAGAAGGGGCCGGAGCACCGCAAGCAGTTCACCGTGGCGGTGTGCGTGGACAACCGCGAGATGGGCCGCGGACAGGGCACCAGCAAAAAGGAAGCGGAAACCAACGCGGCCCAGGCGGCGCTGCACCAGATCATGGACTGAACCGCCCCGCGCGTTTCCATCGCCGGCATGTTCCTGAAATCCGTTTCTCTCTACGGCTTCAAAACCTTCGCGGTCAAAACCGACTTCGAGTTCAAGCCGGGCCTCACCGCCATCGTCGGCCCGAACGGGTGCGGGAAAAGCAACCTGTTCGACGCCGTGGTCTGGGTGCTGGGCGAACAGAGCATGCGCTCCCTGCGCGGCCGCAAGATGGAAGAAGTCGTGTTCCACGGCAGCGACGCCAAGCGCCCCCTCGGCTTTGCGCAGGTCAAGCTCACCTTCGACAACGAAGAGGGCTACTTCCCTCTGCCCCACAGCGAAATCTCCATCGTGCGCCGCTTCTTCAAGTCCGGCGACAGCGAATTCGAAATTAACGGCCAGCCCTGCCGCCTCAAGGACATCCACAACCTGCTCCTGGACACGGGCATGGGCAAGCTCAATTACTCGATCATCAACCAGGGCGATGTGGAATACATCATCGGCCTCAACCCCACGGACCGCCGGGTGATCTTCGACGAGGCCGCGGGCATCAACAAGTTCAAAATCGAAAAGAAAAAGACCCTTCAGAAAATTAAAGACACCGACCAGAATGTGGCGCGGCTGCGCGACCTGCTCACGGACATCGAGGAACGCCTCGAACCCCTGCGCCTCCAGGCCGAGCAGGCCAAACGATACGAAGACCTCATGGAGCAGATCGAGCGCCTCAAGCTGCGAGTGATGGCCGCGGAAATCAAGCGGCTCCTTGATCAGGTGAGCGCGCACGGCGACGCCGAAAACGAGGTGCGCGGCATCGAGGAAAACGCGCGCGCGCGCATCAAGGAATACCGCGAAAAGCGCGCCGGACACCGCGAACTTCTGGCCGCGGCCCAGGTGGAGTTCAGCGCCGCGGGACAGAACCTGGGACAGCTCAAGGGCCGCCTCGAACACCATCAGCAGGCTCTGGACTTCCTGCGCAACGCCATCACGCAGTCCCGGCAGGCTAAGGAACGCCTCGAAAACGAGCTGCGCGGATACGACGCCCGCGCGGGCGAACTGCGCGCGGAAATCGAGAATCTCAAAAAGCGGCGCGAGACCAATACTGTGGAAATCGCGCAGTTCGACGCGCAACTCAAATCCGCACTGCAGACAACGGGTGAGGACACGGGCGGCGACGGCGAGGAAGCCATCGGCCGCGAGATCAGCGCCCTGCGCAATGAACTGGATGCGTTGCGCGGCAGCCTCGAGGAGCGCCGTGCGGCCGTGTCCCGCGCCACGGACCGCGCAGAATCACTGGGCCGCGGTCTCACGGAAAAAAATGCGGAAATTCAAAAAGCTGAAAATGCGGTCAAGGGCATTGTGCGCCGCCTGGAGCAGTCCCGCACCGAACGCGACAGCGCCCGCGCTGAAGCCGACGCCGCGGCCGGCAAAATCGAAAAACTGCGCGCGGAGCAGCGCACTCTGCGTCTTGAAGAAGAAGACCTCACCGCGCAGAGGGACGAGGCGCGCAGCGCCCTGGCGTATCAGCGCGCGCGCGCCGAGCATCTGGCCGCGGTGTCCCGCGCCGCGGAAAAGCAGACCGGCGACGAGCCGGACGGTTTGAGCCTGGGCGCGGACCGGCCTCTGCCTCTTGAACTGGAAATTGATCCCGGATACGAGCCTGCGGTGCGCCGCGCGCTCGGCGCCGTGCTCGACGCCTGG
>JAGUYV010000265.1 GCA_020061125.1 bacterium
CGAAGCCCCGGCCCGTGTCCTTGACCGAGAGCGCCAGGCTGCGGCCCTTGCGTTCAAGACGCACGAAAACCTCGCACGGCCCCGCGTGCCGCGCGATGTTGGTGAGACTCTCTTGAAGCGCCCTGTACAAGAACAAAGCCACATGGGGGGGCAGATCCTTTGGGTGCAAGTATTCTACATGCGAATGCATGACAAATGAAGACCCTTTTTTAATTTCGTTGACATAATGTTCCACGGCCGCGGACAGGCCGAACCGGTCCAGCATGACCGGGTGCAGCCCGTAGCAGATGGCGCGCAGGGCGCTTGTCAGTTCCTTGAGATTATTGGAAATGATGCGGACGGTGTCCTCGGCGCCCGGTGTCGCGCGCCGCAGATTTTCCAGCTCGATGGTGGCGATAGTGATCATTTCGCCCGCCTGGTCATGAATTTCCTGTGCGATGCGGCTGCGCTCGGCCTCCTGCGCGCGGATGAGGGAACGCCACAGCTTCTGGAGCGTTTCCTTGCTTTTCCGCAGTTCGGCCGTGCGTTCATTCACGCGGCGTTCCATGTCGCTGTACGCCTGCCGCAGGCGCTGCTCCGTGTCTTTTAATTTGGTGATGTCTGCGGCCACGCCGGTCACCGCATAAACATTTCCCTGCGCATCGAACATGGGCGCCTTAGTCGTCAAATACATGCGTTCCCTGCCGGACATGCGGGCCGGTTCCTCGAATACAAGACAACAACGGCCCTGTATCACGGCGTTGTCATTACGCACCATAATTCGCAGGCTCTCTCCGGAAAACAGGTCCGCGGCGGTCTTGCCAATAATGTCTTCGGCCGGCATTCCGGCTCCGGCTTCCACGGCCTGGTTCACGAACAGATAGCGGCCCTGCAGATCCTTCACGAATACCATGAGCGGCGTTGCATCGAGAAAGGATTGAAGAAACTGCTTGTTCCGCTCCATGAAATCGGCCGCCTGGCGCTGCTCGGTAATGTCCTGGATCAGGCAGTAAATGAGCAGTCTGTCCGCGTTGCGCACCGGGCTGGCGAACACGCGTACCCAGCGCACGGCGCCGTCCGCCAAACGGTGCATGGCTTCGAACGGCTCCCTCCGTCCCGTCCTGGAAAGAATGGAGTGCTTTTCAAGAACCGGCGCAGGAGACAAAGATACATCTTGCACGGTCATGCGCCGCAGTTCGCTGCGGCTCCATCCGTAGAATTGTTCGGCCGCGGGGTTGGCGTCCACAAAGCTCCAGTCCGCAGGATCCACAATGACCTTGATCGCGGCGGTGTTCATGAAAATCGTGGAATAGAAATTCTTGACGCATAGCGGGTTTTCCGGGGCGTCGGATTCATGGGCGCAGTCGAGCGGGGCCGCAAGCACGGCGAACAAAGGGCGTCCATCGTCTTCATGATCCAGGGGCGACACGCGAACGCTCCATGCCGCCTCTTTGTCATCCACCCGGGCGGCAACGGCCCGGCTGCGGAATTCTCTGCCCGTAAGAACCGCTTCGCGCAATCCTTCTTCCACCACCCTGCAAAGCGCCGCGTCCATAATGTCTTCAAGGCGCGCGCGTGTTTTGCAGCCCCCGTCCGGGTCTTGGCTGCAGTAATGAACAACCCCGTTCGAATCGCAAATCAGTGCGATTCCGGGCAGCAGAGACAGCAAAGCATGCAAATGCTTCAAGTCCGATACGACCGTTTCATATCATGGTAAAAACAAACACACTGCTGCTGGGGGGCAGGAGTATTAACCTGTAAACAATACTATTGTAGTGCAAGCAATTCAAGTTTCAAGCATGACAAGAAAATCATAATAATGGAGTTTCCCGAACCTGTTAACCGGTATTGCGCGCGAAAGGGCCGCGCCCTGGATGCCCGTATTCGTGTCTGATATAATACGCGGACCAGTATTCTATGAAATCACCGGGGGAGAGAGAGCATGGCCAAATCCGGGTATGACCTCATTGTCATCGGGTCGGGCATGGGCGCGTTGAGCCTGGCGTCCATTATGGCCAGGGCCAGGCGCTGGCGGGTGCTGGTTCTGGAACGGCACCACGCGATCGGCGGGTACACGCACACCTTCAAGCGGCAGCGCAGCTTTCAGTGGGATGTGGGCCTGCACTATGTGGGCCAGCTCGGAAAGGGCGAAGACGGGAGGTTGCTGTTTGACTACATCACGGACGGCGCGCTGGAATGGAACAAAATGCCCGACCCGTTCGATGTGTTCTCATACCCGGACTTTTCGTTCCGCGAGCGTGAAGGCGCGGCAAATTTCAAGACAGATCTGATCGCCATGTTCCCCGATGAAAACAAGGCCATTTCGCAATATTTCAAAGACATCAAGCGCGCGGGCGCGTGGAACATGACCCGCGTTATGGCCGGGGTTCTGCCCGGCGCGGCCGGGCGCGCGGCCAAAGGCGTCAGCCTCGCGGACCGCGGCTTCGCGCTCACCACGACAAAGGAATACACGGAACGGAATTTCAAGGATCCGAAGTTGCGCGCCCTGCTGCTCTCGCAATGGGGCGATTACGGACTCACGCCATCGGAATGCCCGTTTGTGATGCACGCGCTGGTTGTGTCGCACTTCATGGACGGCGGCTATTATCCCGCGGGCGGCTCCGGCAGAATCGCCGATTGCGTGCGGCCCATTGTGGAAGACGCGGGCGGGCGCTTCATCACCCGCTGCGATGTGCAGGAGATTATTGTGCGCAACGGCAAGGCCGCGGGCGTGAAGGCGCGGATTAAAAAAGGCAAGGAAATCGAGGAGCGGGAATTCTTTGCTCCGGTGATCGCGTCCAACGCCGGAGAGTACAACACCTTCACGCGCCTGCTGCCCGGCGAGTATGCGGACAGGCACTGGAGCGACCCGCGGGACAACGGGCATTTCATGAGTACGGCGTGCGTGTACATCGGCCTCAAGCAAAGCCCCGAAAAGCTGGGGCTGCGCGGAGAAAACTACTGGTTCTACGGCAGCTACGACCACGACGCGAATTACTGGAAAAACGATGTGCTGAACGGCAAGCCGCTGTGCGCCATGGTCACTTTCCCCTCGATGAAAGATCCCGATGCCGAAGGACACACCGCGGATGTGCTGACCTTCGCGCCCTACGCTTGTTTCAAGCAGTGGGAGGACGCGCCATGGCGCAAACGCGCTCCGGAATATTACGAGGCCAAGGAAAAGATGGCGGACGCGCTCCTGGATTTCGTGGAATCGCGCATGCCCGGATTCAAGGATCTGATCGCGTTCCGCGAGGCGTCCACGCCCCTGACCAATGTGCATTTCTGCGGGCATCCGCAGGGCGGGATATACGGCATGCCCGCCACGCCCGCGCGCCTGCGCAGGCAGCCGGTGAACGCCAGGACGCCCGTGAAGAATCTTTACCTCACGGGCGCGGATGCGTTCATGTGCGGCATTCTGCCCGCGGCCATGGGCGGCGTGATCGCCGCGGGCAACATCATGGGGCCGCTCGGGTTCCTCGGCGTCATGGCGCGGATGGGACTGGATTCCATGAAGCGATAAAAAAGGCCGCTTCGCAGGGAAGCGGCCTTTTGAAGTCCGTTTGAATAAAAAAGCGGAATTACACCTGTGGTCGGGGCAGGAGTTTGGCGCGTTCGACCAGCTCGGGCACTTTTTCTTCCCACTCGATGGCCATGATGTGCGCGCCGGCCACGCCGGGGATGTTGCGGCATTCCTCGATCTGCTCCATGAGGATCTTGATGCCTTCCTCGGTCTGCTGTCCTTTTTCCACGCCCTTGATGCGGTCAATGAGGGGTTGCGGAATGGTGATGCCGGCAACGAACTTGTTCATGTAGTTGGCCATACCGGCGCTCTTGAGCGGGGTGAGGCCGGCCATGATGTAGCACTTTTCCGTGAGGCCCATGTCCACGGCCTGCTTCATGAAGGTTTTGAAGCGGTCCATGTCGTAGATGCACTGGGTCTGGATGAAGTTGGCGCCCGCGGCGATCTTCTTGGCGAGCCGGTGCACGCGGAACTCGAACGGGTCGCCGAACGGGTTTTCCGCGGCGCCCAGGAACATTCCGATGCCGCCCTCGACTTCCTCGCCGCTGTTGACCTTGCCCTCGTCGCGGATGGTGCGCACCACATCCAGGAGCTGGATGGAATCCATGTCGAACACATTCTTGGCCCTGGGGTGGTTGCCGAATTTCTGGTGGTCGCCGGTGAGGCACAGCATGTTGCGGATGCCCAGGGCGTAGGCGCCGAACACATCGCTCTGCGCGGCGATACGGTTCCTGTCGCGGGTGACCATCTGCATGATCGGCTCCACGCCCTCTTTGATGAGGATGGCGCTTGTGGCGATGGAGGACATGCGCACCACGGCGGTCTGGTTGTCGGTGACATTGGCGGCGTCCACTTTGCCTTTGATGTAGGAGGCCTTTTTCTTGATCACCTCGATGTCGGCGCCTTTGGGAGGCCCGCACTCGCAGGTCACGGCAAAGTGGCCGCCTTTGAAAACTTTTTCAAGGTTGCTGCCTGATTTCAGTTCATCACTCATGGGTCCACTCCCTGATTGAGTTGGTTTCACCTGCGGGTTCCGTAACGGTGCGGAGACAGGGCGGAACCCGTTTTATTGTGAGTCGCCGCGGGGCGTCAGCCCTGGCTTTTGGCCGCGGCTTCGGCTTCTTCGGCCTTCTTTTCGAGCTCTACATTTTTCTTGTGCTCTTCCTCGGCGTCGAGCTTGGCCATGTCCTCGCGGGTGAGGTGGCGCACGCCGCCGTCCGAGCTGGTGCTCCAGTCCTTCATGGGCATGATCTTGTAAATGTTGTCGAGCTTGCCGATGGACTTGAGGCGTTCGTAGATGAGGTGCCACACGCACTCGATGGTTTTGGGGTCCACCTCGCACATGCCTTTTTCGGAGCCGCCGCAGGGGCCGTTGAGGATGTGCTTGGAGCAGCGGGCGATGGGGCACAGGCCGCCGGTGAGGTGCAGGATGCAGTTGCCGCAGCCCGCGCAGCGCTCTTCCCACACGCCCGGCACTTTGCCCACAGCCAGGCCGCCGGTGTTCAGGCCGGGGAATATCGGCACATTGGGATACACATCCACCAGGCCCTGCACGCCCGCGCCGCAGCCGATGCACACGCACGCTTCCACTTCGGCCATGGCGTCCTTGACCATGTCGAAATATTCCCAGTCGCACTGGCGCGAGATGGTCATTTCCTTGATTTCGATGTCGCGGTTCTGGTTGTTCTTCACGAACATCTTGAGCGCCGAGGCCATGATGCCGACTTCTTTTTCGCCGCCGGACAGGCACACGCTCACGCAGCCGCCGCAGCCGAGGATCAGGATCTTGTTAAAGTCCTTGATCATCTCCGCGATTTCTTCCATAGGCTTCTGTTCCGCTACGATCATGGATCTCACTCCTTCTTAAGATGCAGGGGCGGTGTGTCCGCGCCGTCCCCGCGGGCTGCGGCGCGCGGCCTCCGCATTTATGGTGTGGTTCTGTTTTCCCTATTTTTTGTTGAGCGGGCTTGGCCCCATCTCCGTGATCCTGTCGTTCATGATGTTGGCCACTTCCACGAAGCGGCCGAACATGGCGGCGGACAGGTTGAACATTTCGAGGCGGCGCGAGCCGACGCCGATTTCGTCGAGGATTTTCTTGGCGTAGCGCACGCGGCGCTTGGCCCAGTAGTTGCCCTCGGCGAAGTGGCAGTTGCCCTCGAGACATCCGGCCACATACACGCCGTCCGCGCCGTGCTCGAACGCTTTGAGCAGGTGCACCACATCCACGCGCCCGGTGCACGGCACGCGGATGAGCTTGATGTTCACGGGATACTCGGTGCGCGTGCTTCCGGCCAGGTCGGCCGCGGCGTATGCGCAGAAGTTGCAGGTGAACGCCACGATTTTGGGCACGAAACCCTCGGCGGGTTTTTCCTTGACGGCAACCTGTTCCTGATGGTCCGACATGATTCTTCCTCCCGGGGGCCGCTGGGCGGCCTGTGCGAAGTGCTTGGTCCAGATACCTTAAAAATCAGCCGCGTGAACCGGCGGTGGATCACGCGGGGTCGGGTTCGAAAGTGAACAGCTCCTCGATCATGGCGCCGAGCTGAATGTCCTTGAAGCCGCACAGCTCGATGGCCTTGGCCGGGCACTGGCCCACGCAGGTGCCGCAGCCGTGGCATTCCACGGGCGAGATTTCCGCGATGCCCATGCCCACATTCTTCATCTTTGGAATGCCGTAGGGGCACACGCGCACGCAGGTCACGCAGCCCGCGCAAAGCTCCTCGTTGACTACGGCCACGCAGGCGTCGGATTCGAGTTCGTCCCTGCCCAGGATGCTGCCCGCATGGGCCGCGGCCGCGTAGGACTGCGAAATGGCTTCGTCCACGCTCATGGGCGAGTGGGCCGTGCCGCACAGGTATTCGCCTTCGGACGCGAAATCAATGGGCTGCAGTTTCACATGGGCTTCCTGGAAGAAGCCGTCTGTGTTGAGGGTGAGCTTGAAGCCGCGGGATACATCAATGGCGTTGTCGCGCGCCACCACGCCCGAGGCCAGGGCCACGCGGTCCGCGGGGAACTCGAACTCGCGGCCCATGGTCTGGTCGAACACGGTCACGGCCAGGCGGCCGCCGCTTTGCGCCACCACGGGCGGCTGCTCCTTGTCGAACCGCACGAAAATCACGCCCATCTCGCGCGCCTTGCGGTAATAGTCCTCGCGCATGCCGTAGGTGCGGATGTCGCGGTACATCACATAAATATTCAGATCGGGATTCTTTTCCTTGAGGTGGATGGCGTTCTTGACCGTTGCGGTGCAGCACACGCGCGAGCAGTATTTGTGCTCGTCGTTGCGCGAACCCACGCACTGGATGAACACCAGATCCTTGAGCGACTTGGGGTCGAGTTGCCCATCGGCAACCTGCTGTTCCAGGGAGCGCACGGTGAGCACGCCGTCGCCGCCGAATCCGTATTCGCCGTCTTTGGGCTGGTACTCGACTGCGCCCGTGGCGATGGTCACGGTGGCGTGCATGACTTCGGTCTTGTTGCCCGCAGCGTCCTGGATGATGCTCTTGAAATGTCCGATGCCGCCGTTGATGTCCACGATTTTGCTGTTGAAGTGGACCGTGATGTTGTTGTTGGAGTTGACGGCGGCGATTTTCTGTTTGACAACCTCGCGGATGTCGCCGCCGTCCAGGGTGGTGCGCAGGTTCAGGGTTTCGCCGCCCAGGTGGTCCGACTGCTCCACGAGCACGACCTCGAAGCCCTGATCGGCCAGGTTCAGGGCCGTGCTCATGCCGCTCACGCCTCCGCCCAGCACCAGGGCGCGCTTCACGATCTTGAGCGTGGACTTGTGCAGCATTTCGAGTTTCTTGGATTTGGCCACGGCCATGCGCATCAACTCGATGGCTTTCACAGTGGCTTCTTTGGGGCGCTTGCCGTGCACCCAGGAGTCCTGGTCGCGGATGTTGGCCATTTCGAACAGGTACGGGTTGATGCCCGTGTCGCGCAGCATTTCGCGGAACAGGGGTTCGTGCGTGCGCGGCGAGCACGCGGCGATGACCACGCGGTTGAGCTGGTTCTCTTTGACGATTTTCTTGATGCCGTCCTGCGAGTCCTGGGAGCAGGTGAAGAGCAGATTGTCGGCGTACACCACGCCGTCAATCTTTTTGGCCTCGTCGCGCACTTTTTCCACATCAATGACCGAAGCGATGTTCAGGCCGCAGTGGCACACGAATACGCCGATGCGCGGTTCCTGGCCCGAGGTGTCAATTTCCGGCGGGTATTCTTTCTTGCGCGTGAGGGTCCAGCGGGTATCGCCGAGCAGACTCATGACCTTGCCGGCCGCGCCCGTGGACTGCACCACGGACTCGGGGATGTCCTTGGGGCTTTCGAACGCGCCGCACACGAACACGCCCGGGCGGCTGGTTTCCACGGGCGAATACTCCTCGCCCTTGCAGAAGTTGTATTTGTTGACTTCCACGCCCGCGGTTTTCGCGAGTTCCACGGCCTCGGGAGACGGCTCCAGGCCGCAGCTCAACACGGTCATGTCGAACTGTTCTTCCTTGTATTTGCCGTCCTCGATGTAGCGGATGACGCAGTTGTTGTTTGCGGGGTCTTCCTTGATGGCGGAAATCATGCTGCGCTTGTATTTCACGCCGTAGTTGTCGCGGGCGTTCTCCCAGTAGCGGTCGAAGCCCTTGCCGAAGGCGCGCAGGTCTTTGTAGAAGATGGTGACATCGAGTCCGCGCACATGCTCGGCGCCCACGATGGCCTGCTTGGTGGCGTACATGCAGCACACGCTGGAGCAGTAGCCGCGGCCGATGCGCTCGTTGCGCGAGCCAACGCACTGGATGAAAGCGATCTTTTTGGGTTCGGCGTTGTCGCTGGGGCGCTGCACATGGCCGGCGTAGGGGCCGGAGGCGCTCAACAGGCGCTCGAACTCGAGGCTGGTGACGACATTGGGATTGCGGCCGTAGCCGTATTCGCCCAGGAGCTTGGGGTCGGTGATTTTGTAGCCCGGGGCCAGAATGACCGCACCCACATTCAGGGTGATGTCCTTGTCCGTGTCGTTGTAGTTGATGGCGCCGGCCTTGCAGACCTTTTCGCACACGCCGCATTTTTTGCCCTGGAGCTGGCGGCAGTAATTGGGGTCAATGAAGCATTTCTTGGGCACGGCCTGTGGGAACATGAGGGAGATGGCGCGTCGCGTGTTGATGCCCTCGTTGAATTCGTTGGGGATGTTGAGCGGCTTGGTGGGGCATTTCTTGGTGCATTCCTCGCAGCCCGTGCACTTGTCGAAGTCCACATAGGTGGCTTTCTTGTGCACATGCGCGTTGAAGTTGCCGGGGCCGCCCTCGAGTTTGGTGAGATTGCTCAACACCATGATGTCAATGTTGGGGTGTCCGCCCACGGCCACCATGCGCGGGGAGAGCATGCAGGTGGAGCAGTCGTTGGTTGGGAAGGTTTTGTCGAGCTGCGCCATGCGGCCGCCCACGGAGGCGTCCTTGGTCACGATGGTGGTGAGGTACCCGGCGTCGGCCAGGGACAGGGCGGCTTCCAGGCCGGCGATGCCGCCGCCCACCACGAGCACGGACCCGACTTTTCCATTGCCTTTTGCGTTGTCGCTCATATCAGTCACCTGTGTGAAATTTCGAGATTTGTCCCACCCCGGTTTTGGTTGCGCAAAAGCCGCGCGCCGTGATCACGCCTCGGCCGCGGCGGGTTTCTTTTTGGTTTCCGGCTCGGGCGGAGGAGGCGCGTTCAGCGCGTCCTGAATAAGGGGCAGCGGGTCCGTGATGTGCTTGTTGAACCACGCGGTGTACTCCTGCAGCCCGAAGGCCACGCCCATGAGTTCGGTGAAGTAATAGACCGGCATGCTGAACCCGAGTCCGGTCTGGGCCGCGGCCGCGGCCTGGCGCGTGTCCAGGTTGAGCTGGCACATGGGGCACGCGGTCACGATGCAGTTGGCGCCCGAGGCCTGCGCCGCGGCGAATATTTTGCCGATCAGGGACACGACCACATCCGTGCGCGGCACGCTCAAGCTGGCGCCGCAGCAGTCGGTTTTGCCGGACCACTTCACGGTCTTTGCGCCCAGGGCGCCGCAGATGGCATCAATCAGCGCCGGGTCCTCGGCGTCGTCCATCTGCATGATTTCGGGCGGGCGCACCATGAGGCAGCCATAGTACGCAGCGGGTTTGAGATGGTGCAGGGACCGTTTGACATGGGACTTGATTTCGTCCAGGCCCACATCGTTCATGACCACCTCGAGCAGGTTGCGCACGGTCACGCTTCCCTTGAACTGGCCGGCGATGCCGCTGCCTTTTTTGCGGCCCTCGTGCTCTGCGTGCTTGAGGTTGGCGAAGCACGCGGCGCAGGGGGTGACCACATCGTTGCCGCCCATCTGCTCGGCCAGGATGAGGTTGCGCAGGGCCAGGTTGTAGCCCACTTCATGGTCCGCGATGTGCGTGGCGCTCGCGCCGCAGCAGTTCCAGTCCGGAATTTCCTGAAGCTCGACGCCCAGGTATTTGCACACGGCTTTGAGGGACATGCTGAAGTCGCTGCCCGTGCTGTGCATGCTGCACCCGGGGTAGTAGGAAAAGGTCTTGGCCATGATTATCTCGCCTCTCCGATGATCTTGCGCATGGCGCCTGTGTCTTTGATTTTGCCGCTGTATTTGATCTTGCCTTTTTTCATCATCTGGATGCCCAGGTCGCGGTCGCTGGTGAAATCCTTGGTGCCCCATTTGTAATGGGCCATGAGAAGCGGCTCGTTCATGCGGCCGCGCGCGCGAATAATGTTAAGGAAATGCTTGTAAAGCAGGGCCACATTCGGCTCGGCCACTTCGCGGCCTTCCTCGAGGGCCAACTCCTTGAGCGCATCCACCACGCGGCGCGCGCTGATGTCCTGCGGGCAGCGGGTCTTGCAGGTTTCGCAGCCCACGCACAGCCAGATGAAATCGCTGGCCAGGGCTTCGTCCTTGAGGCCGAGGATCACATTGCGGATCATGTGCGCGGGGGACGAGTCCGTGATCTCGGCCACGGGGCAGCCCGCCGAGCACTTGAGGCACTGGTAGCACGCGGAGAAGTCCACGCCGCTCTTGTCCGCGATGCGTTTTGTGAATTCCCTGTCAATTTTCACAGCCGTTTTGCTCATCGCCGCACATCCCTTCGCGGCCGGCGCGCGCGCCAGCCGGTTGCGTTCTTTATGTGTCCTGCATTGCGTTTGTTCGAAATCCCGCGCGGAAGCAACGCGGCCTGCGCGCCCTTGCCTTAAAAATCCCAGTATTCAACTCGATATTTGCGCTTGATTCCCTGGGGCGAACAGTCCAAGACACCTTGCTCCGGCTCTTAATCTCACCACATTATAAATGAGTATATGAAATTTGCAAATGTATATCAATTCATACTTGGGTAGGAGAAAATAAGGCAATTTACACAGGGATGCGCGAGATGAAACACCCCCGCGCGTGGAGTGCGAAGACCATGGGACAGCATGTCACGCCGTGGCAGGATTTACTTGGAAAGACCCACGCTGCGCAGCCCGAAATCCACGGCCGGAATGTGGATTTCACCGCTGGTGGCGTATTTCAAAAACCGGCCCTTGACCTCGCTGCTTTTCACCAGCGAATCCAGGAAAAACGCGGCAAAGCCCACGACTTTGACATCCGCGCGGCCCCCGACGTCCAGGGACTCGATCACGGGCAGAAAGACCAGGCGTTTGCTGCCCGTGGCGATGTTGTCAAACTTTTCGTTGGGGTTTGCGTCAATCCGGAAGCTGATGCCGGACTTGGTGGGGCCGACCATGTCGCCCGTTTCCGTAAGCACCCACATGCCCGCTTCGAGCCGGCCCTGGTAGCCGTTCATGAGATTGCTTTCATAGTTGCTTGCGCCGGTGCCGCCAAGCGCCAGGGGGCCGTAGTTGCTGCAAACGCCAGGAGACCCGGTCTTATCGCATGCGCCCGCGCCGAGTTTCAGCACATATACATCTCCGTACACGAAGTTTTCCTGCTCCACGCCGATGGGAATCACGCCTGTGAGCGCGCCCACCACGCCGGATGCGGCTTCGGCGTCCACGGTTACGGGTGTTGAATATTTTCTAATAATTGGCGCAAAAAGATATTGCAGATTCTCCCTGATGGTCACGCTGATGCGGCTGTAATCATCTCCAGGAAATGTCACCGAAACATCGCCGGGCGCCACTCCGAAGCGCGTAGCATAATCGAGGGCTACGGTCTGGGCCGAGTATTCATCGAACGGCAGTTCGCGCGCACCGGCCAGGGCCGCCGCATCCGCCGCGTTCTGCAAATGGGCGCGTTTGACCACCCCGCGCCCGTAGTCCACCACGAACGCCATGATCACCATGATCAATGGCAGAGCCACCACGAATATGAGCGCAACATTGCCTGTTTGTGCCTGGGAATGAGGAATTTTCTTAACCATAACCGAGGACATCCTTTCCAAAGTGATGCCCCGCCGGTTATGGCCTTATTTACCCGTTCCTGGCATAACATGAAACATGCTTTTTGAAAACTCTGCAACACCTGGCGAACGGACGCTATTGTGATGCCACTCCCCTGTAAGAGATCTTGCCAGATGTGTATCAAAACTGTGCGGCCGCCATGTGAAAATCTTTGCTAAAAGTGCAACCGGAGCCTTGTATTCCCCATGTGAACAAGAAGACGATTTCAAAATTGCGGGATCAAATGGGAGCGATGGCTGTCATATCTGATAAAAGGAGGGAACCTGTCACATTCGACACAATGCCTATAGTTGACTATTTTTACTTTTTTCTCTTGATTTTTCTTTTTTTCTGTGATTAAAATTACAAAAGGATTTTTTAGTGTATATATAAATTCAAATATACACTTTGGAAAACAAATGACGACAATGGATTATGTGCAGGCAAAACGGCACGCTAATTGATCCTTAACACACGCGGAGGCGCACATGGGAGATTTTTTAAGGGTAGCGGTGGAAAGCTGGTATGTGATGGCGCCGCTGTTTCTTGGCTCGATCATGGCCCTGGCCATTTGCATCGAGAAGGCGTTTCACTTGAGCCGGGCGCAGGTGGACCCGGCGCGGCTCATGAACAAAATCAAGGAAGCCATCAGGCGGCGGGATTTCCGCGTGGCCGTGGGTTACTGTGAAGCTACGCCAGGCCCCGTGGCAAAGGTTCTGGCCACGGCCATCGAGTTGCGCACCCTGCCGGACGAGCAGATCAAGCAGGGGGTCGAGGAATCCGTGCTCACGGAGATTCCGCGCCTGGAGCGGTTCCTGCCAACCTTGAGCAGCATCATCACCCTGGCCCCGCTCCTGGGCCTGCTCGGCACCATCACCGGTCTCATGAAGGTGTTCTCCAAGTTCGCCTACGAGGCCAATCCCAATCCGGCCATGCTCGCAGGCGGCATCAAGGAAGCCCTGTACACAACGGCCGTGGGCCTGGCCGTGGCTATCGTATTCTTCTTTTTGCACAATGTGCTGTCCACGCGCATAGACAGCCTTATCAATCAGATGGAAAAGAGCGTGGTCGAGCTGCTGAACTTTATGCGCATGGAGGGGGCCAATGACGCTGAACTTCAAGCGACGCAGCAGAATTAAGCCCGATATCGCGATGACGCCGCTCATAGACGCCGCGTTCATTCTGATCCTCTTCTTCGCGGTCACCATGAATGTGTCCAAGGCGCCCACGGGTGTCACCGTGCAGACCGCGGCCGGCAAAACCGCGGAGACAAAATCCAGCAACGCCATCATCACCGTGACTGCGGCGGGGGCGCCCTGGGCGTATTTCAACGCTACGCCCGTGGCATCGCCCGGCCAGCTCACGAAACTGATCCTCGACAATAAAGAGCAGACCGGCAAGTTTCTGATCCGGCCGGACAAGGCCGTGAAATACGAAACGCTTATGGAAATCCTGGACATCGTCCGGCTCACGGCCGGGCGGGACGCGGACATCGCCCTGGCAATGGAACTCAAGGACGGGCAGGGCGCCGCGCCCGAAAAGGAGGAAGGCAGCGATGGCCAAGAAGCCGATGAAGCCCCATAAGCCTGCGGCGGCCGCGCCCTCAAGGCCCGCGTCCGTTCCCGAGGGTGCGGCGCGCTCGGCGTCCTACGCCATCTCCGTGGCCGTGCACATTCTGGTTCTGCTTGTCATTTTCTTTTCGGCCCAGTTCATCAAGTCCACGCCAACGCCCGAGCCGCAGAAGAAATTCGAGGAAGTCCTGCTCCAGTTCGACATGGGCGTGCCCGGCTCTGAAGGCATGTCCGTGATGGAAACCCTGAACCCGGACGCGGATTCTCCGATTGACAACCCAGACCAGGGATCGCCGGACGCGCCGGAAACGCAGGAGCGCACGGCGCCCAGGCAGCAGAGCAGCACGCAGCCCGATCCCCGGTCCG
>JAGUYV010000435.1 GCA_020061125.1 bacterium
GCCACGGCGCCGGGCACGGCGGGACGCATGGCGCGGCCGTCCGCGAACGCGGGGTTGGCGGCCTGGGGCAGGTACTTCTGCTGGTGGTCCATGCCCGGAATGACATCAATGCGCGGCTGGCGGTTTTTGCTCAACCGCTCATTCACGGCCAGGCCCAGCGCGGCCGCGCCAACGAGCGCTCCAAGCAGAATCACGGGCCACACCCATTTAGGCATTGGCGCGCTCCTCCAGAATCTCGACATGCGACGCGCCCAGGGACTGCGCGAATTCGAGCGCGGCGTCCTGCTCGAAGAGCGGGTCCGCGGAATCAATGTGGATGAAGAACCGGTCCTGGGATGCGCGGCGGAACCGCGGGCTGTGAAACACCGGGTGAACCAGGCGCGGCAGGCGGTTGAAGAACAGCATGCCCAGGACTGCGGCGAACGCGCCGAACAGGATGGCCAGCTCGAACATCACGGGGATGAACGCGGGCAGGGCGAAGAACGGCTTGCCGCTCAAGATGTACGGGTAGTCCACGGCCACCATCCACCACTGCATAAGCAGGCCCGCGCCCGCGCCCGTGAACCCGCCGCCGATGACCAGCAGGGGCAGGCGCGATTTTTTTATGCCCATGGCCTGGTCCAGCCCATGCACCGGGAACGGCGAGTGGCAGTCCCAGCGCGTGAAGCCCCGGGCGCGCACGCGCGCCGCGGCGTCGAGCAGCGCATGCTCGTCCCCGAACTCAATCAGCAGACCGAGGGGCGCTGCCGCGGCTGGTGAGCTGTTCGTTTTGTTTTCGTCAGTCATAGGCTCGCGCCACTTTGAAAAGACTCAATACGGAGGACACGCAGGCGAACACGAATTTCACAGAGTGCCATTTGTCAAAATTGGCGCTGGCGCCGGAAAAGAACACTCCGCGTCTCCGCGGTATCCTTTTGCCTTTGTCTTCCCTCGCTCCTTCTTAATGCTTTTCCGCCGCATGGTTTTCCTCGGCCATCACGGCCTTGACCTCTGACATGGCGATTATGGGCAGGTAGCGGCAGAACAGCAGGAACATCATGAAGAACAGCCCGAAGCTGCCGAGCAGGGTCAGAATTTCCACCCACGACGGCGTGTAATAGCCCCACGATGAGGGCAGGAAATCCTGGCTCGTGCTGCTCACGATGATCACGAACCGCTCGAACCACATGCCCACATTCACCAGCAGGCTGACGACAAACATGGCCGGGATGCCGCGCCGCACGGACTTGAACCAGAACGCCTGGGGCACGAACACATTGCATGTGAACATGATCCAGAACGCCCACGAGTACGGCCCGAGCGCTCGGTTCATGAATGCGAACCGTTCATAGATGCTGCCGCTGTACCACGCGATGAAGAATTCCACGATGTACGCGAACCCCACCACCGATCCGGTGAGCAGGATCATCTTGTTGAGATTTTCCAGATGGTGCAGGGTGATGAAGTTCTTGAGTCCGAAGAACTGGCGCGCGGGCACGGCGAGGGTGACCACCATGGCCAGGCCGCTGAAAATTGCGCCGGCCACGAAGTACGGCGGGAAGATCGTGGAGTGCCACCCTGGCAGAATGGCCACGGCGAAGTCGAAGCTGATCACCGAGTGCACGCTCACCACGAGCGGAGTGGCCAGCGCGGCCAGCAGCAGATACGCCCATTCATAATGGTGCCAGTGGCGCGCGGACCCGCGCCAGCCCATGCTCAAAATTCCGTAAATGTAGAACCGGAGCCTGCTCACCGCGCGGTCGCGCAGCGTGGCCAGGTCCGGGATCATGCCCACATACCAGAACATGAGGGACACGATCAGATAGGTGCTGATGGCGAACGCGTCCCAGGGAATGGGGCTTCGGAAGTTGGGCCACAGGCCCATGAAATTCGGCACGGGCAGGACCCAGTAAATGACCCAAGGGCGGCCCACATGCACCGTGGGGAAGATGGCCGCGCACATGAGCGCGAAAATGGTCATGGCCTCGGCGAAGCGGTTGATGCTTGTGCGCCACTTCTGGCGGAACAGGAAGAGGATCGCGGAGATGAGCGTGCCCGCGTGGCCGATGCCGATCCAGAAGATCATATTGATGATGCCGAAGCCCCAGGCCGTGGGATTCATGACGCCCCACACGCCCACGCCGCGCAGGAACAGGTATCCGAGCATGGCGAACAGCACAGCCACCCACAGGCCCGAGAACACGAACGCCGCGTACCACGCCCTGCTGGGCCGCGGGCGCTCCACAAGCGCGCAGATCGTGTCCGTGACGGACGCATTGGTCTGTCCGCCGGTCACAAGCTCCGGCCCGTGGATCGGGTCGTCAAGGTTTTGTTTCGGTTCGCTCAAGTCCATAAGCGCCTGACAATCTTCGAATCAACCGTGCGCATCTTCGCCGGGGTTGCGCAGTTTGGCGAGGTAGCGCGTGCGCGGTTGCGTATTGTACTCCTCCAGAATGGCGTAGCTGCGGTTGTGGCCGTGCAGCTTGCTCACATCGCTTTTCGGATCCGACAGGTCGCCGAACACGATGGCGCCCGCGGGACAGGCCTGGGCGCAGGCAGGCACGATTTCGCCGTCCGCGATCTCGCGCCGCTCGTTTTTGGCCTGGATTTTCGCGCGCTGGATGCGCTGCACGCAATAGGTGCATTTTTCCATGACGCCGCGGCTGCGCACCGTGACCTCGGGGTTGAACTTCATCTTGCCGATGTCGTCCAGTCCCGGATGGAGCCAGAAATAATTGAACCGCCGCACCTTGTACGGGCAGTTCTGGGAGCAGAACCGCATGCCGATGCATCGGTTGTAGACCATGTCGTTGAGGCCCTCGGAGGTGTGCATGGTGGCGGCCACGGGGCACACCTGCTCGCAGGGCGCGTTGAAACACTGCTGGCAGGGCAGAGGCTGAAAAGCAATCTGCGGCGCGGCCGGATCTCCGCGGAAATAGCGGTCTATGCGGATCCAGTGCATCTCGCGGCCGTGGATGACCTGCTCGCGGCCCACCACCGGGATGTTGTTTTCGGCCTGGCACGCGATCACGCACGCACTGCATCCGGTGCATTTACTCAAATCAATGGCCATGCCCCAGCGGCGGCCCTCGAATTCAAGTTCCTTCCACAGGGCCTTGAGCGGCGGGTGATGCACCGCGTGTTTCGCGAATTCCGGGTGTTCCCTGTAATGGGCGAACGAGGCCTCGCGGATCAGCAGGGGCACGCGGCGCTCTTTTTCCTTCTCGCCAACCGCTTTGATGGCATGATGGTCCTGGGTCACGGCGAGAATGTGCGTGGCCCCGGTTTTTTTGATTTTGAGACCGCGGCCGAAGCCCAGGGAGTCCTGGGTGCGCAGGCGGTACGCATTCGCGCCCACGCCGTCGCCCACGCGGCCGGCGTGCGTGCGCCCGTAGCCCAGGGGCACGGTCACGCTGTTGTCCGCATGTCCCGGCAGGATGTGCGCGGGCAGTTCCAGGGAACGGTTCTGGTATTCCAGCCGCACCACCTGATTCTTTTTCACGCCCAGTTTTGCGGCCGTGGCCGGGCTGACGATCGCGGCGTTGCCCCAGCAGATTTTGGTGATGGGATCCGGCAGTTCCTGCAGCCACGCGTTGTTGGCGTGGCGGCCGTCGTAGGTCTTGTAATCGTGCCGGAACACGATCTCGAACTCACCGCCCGGCGGGTCCGCGGCGAGGCGGTTCAGATATTCGGGCCGGATGAATCCGGGCCTGATTTCGGGGAGCGCGGTTGCGGGAATGATTCCGTCGTGCAGAGCCTTGCGCCAGAAGGACTCGAACTGTTCCGCGTAGTCTTTTGTGATGCGGCCCGGAATGCGGAAATAGTGCGTGCGCACGGACTTGCGCACGATGCTGTATGCGTCGAACGGGCGTACGCCCATGGCCAGCGAAAGAATCTCGGGGGTGGTGCGGCCGTTGTAAAGCGGCTGAATCAGAGGTTGCTGAAGGGTCACAGTCCCGTCGTAGGCCAGGCCGTCGCTCCAGGCTTCGAGGAAATGCGCGGCGGGCAAGTGCCATGTGCACGCACGCGCGGTCTCGTCCCTGTACAGGCCCAGGTGGATAGACACGGGAACCTTTTTGAGCGCCCGCGCGAACGGAACATCCGCGGGCGCGCTGTACACCGGGTTGCCGCCCAGGATGAGCACGGTTTGCGCGCGGCCGTCCAGCATGGCGTCCGTGAATTCCTTGATGCCGATGGCGTGGGACTCCACATTGCGGAACGGCTCTTCGGTGCAGGTCACGGTTTTGAGCACATTGCCCAGCGCGGCGTTGATGATGTGGCACAGGGTGTGGACTTCCGGGGGCTGGTCCGGCCCCGCAGCCACGAGGCTGCGCCCGCGCGAACGGAACATCCGCGGGCGCGCTGTACACC
>JAGUYV010000053.1 GCA_020061125.1 bacterium
ACCGCGGTGGTGCGCGTGTTTGACCTCACCGTGGCGTCCACGGGCATGAGCGAAAAGCTGTGCAAACGCCTGGGCGTGGACCATCTGGTCTCCTACACGCACTCCGGCTCACACGCGGGTTATTATCCGGGCGCCGAGATGATGGCCGTGAAACTGGTATTTGCGCCCGGCAGCGGCAAAATTCTGGGCGCGCAAATCATCGGCAAGGACGGAGCGGACAAGCGCATAGATGTCATCGCCATGGCCATTCAAGGCGGCATGACCGTGTTCGACCTCGAACAAGCCGAACTGGCGTACGCGCCCCCGTTCGGCTCGGCCAAAGACCCGGTGAACATCGCGGGCTTCGTGGCCGCTAACATGCTCAAGGGCGATTTTTCCGCTGTGAACTGGCCCGAAATGGACGCCATCCGCAACGACGACAGCTTCGTGCTTCTCGATGTGCGCATGAAAATGGAACTAGACGAAGTTGGCGAGATTCCCGGCGCTCTGCACATCCCGCTTCCCATGCTGCGCGCGCGCCTGGACAAACTGGACAAGAGCAAAACCTATGTGCCGTTCTGCGCCATCGGCCTGCGCGGCTACATCGCCTGCCGCATCCTCACCCAGAACGGCTTCAAGGCCAAAAACTTGAGCGGCGGCTACAAAACCTGGAAGATTGTGGAGAAGCAGAAAAAGGCATAACCGCAATCCGCGACACCCAACGGACATTCCAGAGCCTGGGCCATGCGCGCCCGGGCTTTTCGCGTTGCGGGGACGGAAAGCGGCGTATAATACCTTTGAGAATTGCGCGGGGAGGATTCATGAACAAGAACCTTTTCAGATTCCTGCACATAATGGTGTTGCTTATCGGCGCTCAATGGATTCAGCCGGAATGCCGCGCCCAGGTCGAGGAAGTCTATCTCACGCCGCATTTTCATTACGACCCGGTGTTTCAGGAGGATCAGAACGATTACACGGCCGTGGGCTTCGACAGGTGCCGTAGATTTCTCGCGGATCTGGCCGCGGACCCGGACTACGCCGTTGTATTCTCGGAAATTGATTATATGAAACCGTTCTTCGACGCATTCCCCGAAGAGCGCGCGGATGTTTTAACGCTGATCGCGGGGCGCCGCATCGAGACGGGCGGGTCGTATTCCGAACCCAACGAATTGAGCATCGGCGGCGAGGGGATCATCCGCAACATTCTGTACGGCCGCGCGTATCACGAGGGCGTGCTGGGCGACACGCGCGCCGGGGTGTACATGCCGTTCGATGTGTTCGGACATTCCATGCAGTTGACGCAGATTCTGGCCAAAACGCGCTATCAGGGCTGCATCTGGCGCAAGGGCAACCCGCCCACGGAGAAATGGGTGGGCGTCACGGTTCCGGGCCTGCCCCCGGATTTCATGAGCGTGGCCCCGGACGGCTCGACCCTGCACCACCGGCGCGAGCACTACAAGGCCATCAGCGGCACAAAATCCCTCGAGCAGCTCACCGGCGATGTGATGCGCAAGATCCGCACGCAGGAGGCGCTGGGCTGGCGCGCGGATTTCGCCACCCTGTCCTCCGCGGATTTCGCATACCCCGAGCCGTGGCTGGCCGGGCACGGCGCCGCGCTCAAGGCGCAAACGCCGTCCATCCTGCTGTCCGGCCCGCTGGCGTATTTCGAAGCCATAAAGAGACAGTCGGAAGCGGAGGGCAAGCGCCTGCCCGAGGTGGCGCGAGATTTCTCGCTCTACCATGCGGGCACCGCGCTCACGCGCGTGAATCTCAAGATGGCGAACCGCTACGCCGAGAACGCGCTCCTGTCCGCGGAAAAATATTCCGCCATGGCCGCGCTCCTGGGCGCGCGCTATCCCGAGGCCGCGCTGGACAAGGCATGGCGGCAGGTGATCTTCAACCAACACCACGACGGCATCACGGGCACATGCAACGACCGCTCGTATTTCGACATGATGGGCGGCTACCGCGAAGCTCTGGAGCTGGCCGCGGGCGTGCGGGACAACGCCGCGGCGTTTCTCGCGAAACAGGTGAACACGGCCGCGGCCGCGCCCGCCGGGGCCGCGGAATCTTTTCCCATTGTGGTGTTCAATCCGCTTGGACACGCGCACACGGGCGTGGTGTCCCTGCCCTGGATGCAGGAAATCCCGGCCGGGATTTCATTCACGGATTCCAGCGGCGCGCCCGTGGATGCGGAGATCACCGGCGCACGCATGCGCGGCATGAATCCGCTCGAATTCCGGTACCGGTTCGTGGCGCGCGGCGTGCCGCCCATGGGACACAAAACCTATTACATGTCCGTGGACCGCGCGGCCATGAACAACAGCGGGGATTTCGAGTGGGTTGACGAGAGCGGCCCCGCAGTGATTGAAAACGAATTTTTCCGCGTGGCCGTGGACCCCGCGCGCGGGGGAGCCGTCACGGATCTGCTCGACAAGCAGGCGAACCGGCGCATCGTGGATGCGGATTCGGCATTCCCCGGCAACGAGCTGATCGTGCTCCAGGAAGACCGGGGGCCGCAGTATCCGGCGTGGGAATTGTCCACCACGGGCGTCAAGGACATGTCCTCGAAGCGCGCGGCCGAGGTGCGCGTGAAGAGGCGTCCCGTGTCGCAGACCATCGAGGTGCGCGGAAGCCTGCCGGGCCTGGGCGATTTTCTGCAGGAGATCATTCTTTACAAGGGAATCAAGCGCATTGATTTCGTCACCACCATCGCGAATCCCGCATCGGTCGCAGATGAAAACGACCGCAACCTGTGGATGGTGCGATTTCCGGCCAGACTGAACGGAACCGCGCCCGTGGTGGAAGACCGCTTTTTCGCGGCCGCGCGGCGGCGCAGCCTGGAGCCGCTCTCGTACCGCACGGATCTCGAAAAGATGCTCACGCAGAGCGCACCCTATTCGGCCGGGCAATGGGTGGAGGAAGGCGCGGCCGTGCGCCTGGACATTCTGGACCCGGACGGCAAAACCGCGGATGCGCTGGCCCTGCAACTGTGCGGCATCGTGCACACCGCCGCGCCCGAGTCCGTGGCCGCCGCGCAATCCCTTCAACGCGCGCTCATTCAACGCGGGGTGTCCTGCACGCCCGCAATAGACTCGGAAAACCAGAACGCCGACTTACTGAACCGCAACTTCCGTTTCGTCCTGGACATCGCCGGGGACAACGCCTACGCCGCGGCCGCTCTCAAGGGCAAACGCCGGGAAGCCTACACACAATGGCTTGCTGAAACCGGAACCGCGAAAATCCTGTTCGAGGCCCTGGCCAACGATCTGAACATCAAGAAAGTCACGACCCTGGCCATCGGGGCCAAAGACGCCGCGGCCATGGGCGCGCTCATCGCGGACATCACGGAAACCATCAAGCGGGACGCGCGCATCAGAATCAGCAACCGCGAGGACACGCGCGGCAAGAGCGAACGCGCGGCGCCGGACGACTACGGCATCGCATTGATAAACCAGGGAACGATCCTGCACAGTTTCGACGGCAACGGCGCAATCGTCATGGGCCTGTTCCATTCGGCGCAATGGGCCAAAGACCTCATGGGCACGCCATTCACATTTCCGGAGAACAAAACGCACCGGTTCACCTATTCGCTGTATCCGCACCAGGGCGACTGGCGCGCGGCGGACACCTGGAAAGCGGCGCAGGAGGTAAACGCTCCCCTGTCCGCGGCCATGACGGACATTCACCCCGGGCCGCTGCCGGCGGTCGGTTCATTCATAAACATCACCTCGGACAGTGTGGCGCTTTCGGCGGTCAAGGCCGCGGGCAATCCCCTGGCGTTCATGCAAACCGCCGTGCAGGCCGGTCCGCACCGGGGCGTAGTGATCCGGCTCAACGAAACCGAGGGCAAGCCGGACACCGCCACGCTGGAGTTCTTCCGCCCGGTCAAGGCGGTCTGGCGCGCGAATATGATCGAGGAAAAGACCGGAGATGCGCCGCTGCCCCTGTCCGGACCGCGCACGCTCAAGCTCGACATCGGCCCCAACGCCGTGGAAACCATTGTCGTGGAATTCGCGGACGCGCAACCGGCCGCGCCCGGCGCACCCGCGCTGGGGCCCGAGTCCGAGCCGCCCGGGGCGATCTTTTCCAAGTACTGGGACTACAACCTTGGCGCGGCGTATATGCGGAACTCGCCGGTCACGGTCAGCGTGGGATTCCCACCCGGGGAACTGCTTGATCCGGAGCAGATCAGGCTCGGAATCGTCAAGGCGGGAGAACCCGGGATTGGCAAGGGCGAGAACAGGCTGCGCCTGGCCGTGTCCAACAACAGCGCGGACGCGCGGCTCAAGGGCAGAGTCACGGTGAGCATTCCCCAGGGCTGGAGTGCGGAGCCTGATGTACTGGGCGTGGACCTCGGTCCCCTGGAATTTCAAACCGTTGATCTCACGGTGCATGCGGAACGGCCTGTGGAATCGGGCTGGGTGCGCGCGGATTTCTTGTCAGACGCCGGGGAGCGGTATTTTGACGCGCTGCGCATCCGGCAGGCCGCGCCCCTGGACGCCACGGCCGAGACCGCGCATTCGCCGGATCGCCTTATCGTGCGCTTACGCAACAACCAGCAGGACCGCATCACCGGAGCGGTCATGCCCGTAACGCCCATGGAAGCCTGGCCCGAAGCGCTTTCGGGCGGTGTTTCTTTTGTGTCTGGATTCGACAGGGCCAAACAATTCGATCTCGCGGCCGGGGAAACTGCGGATCTTGAATTCGGGTTCCGCGTAAATGCGCCGGATCTTCCAGGCGCGGGGCGGTTCTGGATCATGGTGAAAATCCTTTATAACGGCGAATTTTTGTATATTCCCGTGCATGCGGGATCCCGGAAAGGCTGAACCAAATCCGGGTGGCGGCTGTCAAAAGGGGAAGTGGGCCAAGAGCCGGAGATTGTGCAATTCCGGTGTAAGCCTTCATGCGCGGGGCCGCATTACGCTATAATTGCCGGTGACACGATGACCGACACTTTACTGACACCGGAACTGGAACAGAAACTGCTGGAGCGCGCACGCCGGGGCGACGGCGAGGCGTTCGGACGCATTTACGATGCGTACAAGCGGAATCTGTATGTAACGGTGATTTATCCGCGCGTGAACGACGCGGACGCGGCCGAAGAGGTGCTGCAGGAGACCTTTCTCCTGGCCCTGAACAAGCTCGACACCTTCGAGTGGCAGGGGCGGAGCATTTTTTTCTGGCTGCGCATGATCGCCATTAACAAGGCGCGCGAGTGGATCAACAGCCAGCGCCGCCACGCCACCGTTGACGAGGAAGTCTTGAACTACCAGCACGATGTGAGCTTCCAGCCCGAGCGGGACACCATAGAAAAGGAGCAGACCGAGGCGCTGGCCGCGCGCATCGCCGAGGTGCTCGGGCAGATCAACGAGCGTTACCGCGAGGCCATCGAGCTGCGCCTCAAGAAAAAACTGCCGCGCGACGAATGCGCCCGCATCCTGGATGTGACCGTTGAAACTTTCGATGTGATCTTTTTCCGGGCCTGTAAGTCTTTCAGGCAGAAATATATTAAGAAGTACGGAGATTTTGCGGGGTCGCCCATCTGACGCCCCGGCCGGGCCGTTAAATTCGCGCAAACGGATGCCGCCATGACCATGGACGAAAACCAGGAAAAGAAACAGGCCGCGCTGCTGTCGGACATCGTGGACGGCCGCGCGGGCATGGACTCCGCGGCCGGGGAACCGGAAGTTCTGGACGCGGCCGTGGCCGCCAATGTGCTGCGCCAGGGGTTTGGGGACGAGCCGGAGTTTGCGGCCTTGTTCGACGCGCGGCTGCGTGAGCGCCTGGTGGCGCAGACAGCGGCGCGCGCAAAAATCGTTCCCATGCACCGCAGGCCGTGGGTGCGCGGCGCTCTTGCCGCAGCCCTCATCATGCTCATTGTCGGCCCCTTCTGGCTGTTCAGCCGCCATGCCGGCGTGGACCCCTTCGGCGATGACGAGTCAAGGCAATTGCAGCGGCTCGAATATTATGATAATAAATATGAATCCCGGCTTAATCAGTTGCGGGAGCGGATTGACCGGAGCGCGGAGACGGACATCACGGTGCGCACCAGCTTGAGCCGCAGCGACGAGCGCTTCGAGAACATCCGACAGAAGCGCCAGAACGAGCGCCGCCTGCAACGGGTCCGGGAGTACACGACCGGAGGAAATGAATTATGAGGAGCCGAATACTTGCGCCCCGGGCCGCGCTTCTTGTGTGCCTGGCCGCGCTTCTGGCAGCGCCCGTGTCCGCGCAGGCCCAGAAGACGGACGCAAAGAAACAATACGAACTCGCGCTCGACCAGGCCATCATCCACTACGAGCAGTTCAAAATCCATCTCGAAAACAAGGAAAACGCGAAGGCCATGAAGGAGCTGCGCTCCATCGTGGACATCGAATTCCCGGACGGGTATGAGGGTTCCGACGGGGTTCTGCTCCAGGTGGACGCGCACATTCTGCTCGGCGAGATGATCGTGGAGAATGCGGCAAAGGAAAAGGACGCCAAAAAGAAAGCCGCACTCATTGACGACGCAGTGGGCCTGTTCCGGCGCGGACTGCTCAAGGCCCCGGCCGTGCACGAGCTGACCTATCAGCTTTACATGGACCTTGGCCACGCCTACAAAATGGCGGGCAAAAAAGACGATGCGCTCAAAGCCTTTGAAAACGCGCAGAAAATCAACAAGAAACTCCAGGAAGCCCAGAAGCAGAACAAGAGCGGATAACTCCGCCCGTTTCAGCAAGCACAAAATGCCTCGCGCGATCCCGGTTCCGGGATCGCGTTTTTATTTTCAGTTCATTCGGAATTTCGGTGTCTGCAGCCAAAAAACAACAGACGCAGCCAGCTATTGCTACGCCTCGCGCTTCACGATCATGGTGACGCTTTCCGCGCCGCCGAGGCACAGGGAGGCCTGGCCCAGGGTTGCGCCGCGGCGCGGCATTTCGTGAAGCAGCGTGGTGAGCACGCGCGCGCCGCTGCACCCGATGGGATGGCCCAAGGCTACTGCCCCGCCGTTCACATTGCAGATCTCCGGGTCTATACCCAACTCGCGCTGCACGCACAGGGTCGAGCCGCTGAACGCTTCGTTCACTTCGTGCAGCTCGATATCCTTCACGGACAAGCCCGCGATGCCAAGCACTTTGGGGATGGATTTGATGGGGGCGATGAGCACATATTTGAGTTCAAGCCCGGAACTGCCATAGGCCACGATGGACGCCAGCGGCTTGACGCCGAGTTCTTCGGCTTTGCTGCGCGACATGATGCAAATGGCGCTGGCGCCGTCGGCGATGACCGACGAATTGCCCGCGGTGGCGAACCCCTGTTTCTGGAACGCGGGCTTCATCTTCGAGAGAATTTCGTATGAGGTGTCTCGCGGGTTCTCGTCGGTGTCGAACACCGTGACCGCGCCCTTTTTGCCGGGAATTTCCACAGGCACGATTTCTTCCTTGAACCGGCCCGTGGCGATGGAGTTCATGGCGCGCGCGTAGGTCATTTCCGCATATCGGTCCTGGTCCTCGCGCGAGATATTGTAGTCCGTGCAGATGATGTCGTTGCTGATGCCCATGTGGAAATCGTTGACCACATCCCAGAGGCCGTCGTGCACCATGTGGTCAATGATTTTAGCGTTGCCCATGCGATAGCCGGTGCGCGCGCGCTCCATGTAGTAGGGCGCGTTGCTCATGCTCTCCATTCCGCCGGCAATGATGATGTGGCTGTCGCCCGCGCGGATGGCCTGGGCCGCGAGCATTACGGCCTTGAGTCCGCCGCCGCACACTTTGTTGATGGTGAGCGCGCCGGTCTCGAACGGAAGGCCCGCTTTGAGCATGGCCAGGCGCGCGGGGTTCTGCCCGCACCCGCAGGGAAGCACCTGCCCCATGATCACTTCCTCGACCTGCTCTTTGTCAACGCCCGCCCGGCGGATGGCCTCGGCGATGACAAGCGATCCCAGGGTCACGGCGTCCACGGGCGCGAGGGAGCCGAGAAAACCTCCCAGAGGCGTACGGCACGCACTCACGATAACTGCTTCATTCGGGTTCATGGCAAAGGCCTCCGTCAACGGGGAATGAAAAAATCGCGTCTCTAAACCCAATACTGTTCAAATAAGGGGAAACCCGGCCCGGCCCAAAAATCCGACCCTCGACATCCTGTCCCCTGGATTCCGGTCCTCTGACCGGAATGACGGCTTGAGCAAACGGTATTGTCTCTAAACCTCATCAATCAGGACAGGAACAGCTTCTTGAGATCGTAGCCCTGGCCGGTCATGATGTCCGCGCCCACCAGGGGCACTTCGCCGCTCTCGGGCAGAACCACTTTCATGGTGCAGCCATTGATGATGTCCTTCTGGATGTCCACGCCGGGCGTGACGCGGATCAATTCCATGCCGCGCTCCGTGAGCTTGAACACGCCCACATTGGTGCAGTAGAAAACCGTTTTGCCGGCCTTGAGCGCCTCGGGACCGCAGAAGGTGACCTCGTCCACTTTGTCCACGAACTTCGGCGTGCCCGGCTGCGCGATGTTGAGCTTGCCGTCCTTGATTTCCATTTTGGCATGCGCCATCCAGGTGCCCACGAACACGACCATCCTGGCGGCTGTGGTGAGGTCAATGAACCCGCCCGGTCCAACATAGTTGATGGCGCCCTTGCCGCGGTTGGATACATTCACATTGCCCAGGCTGTCGGCCTGGAGCACGCCCAGGCAGGTGACATCGAGTTTCTCGTAGCACATTTTGAAAATCTGGGGCGAGGTGATGATGCGCTTGGGATTCACGCCCGCGCCGAAGAACACGCCGGGTGCGGGCAGCCCGCCCATGACGCCGCTCTCGGTGAGCAGCGTGATGTCCTCGAAAAGGCCCCCCTCGAACATGAGGCGGCACACTTCCTCGGGCAGGCCCACGCCGATGTTCACGAACATGCCCTTTTGCCCGTTTTCCGCGAAGGTGGCCGCGGCCAGTCGCGCCAGGCAGTTCTCCACTTCATAGCGCCGCGGGGTGATGCCCAGGGTCTGGTTGGCGAACTTGAGCATGGCGATGCCCTTCTCGATGGGCAGGTCGCTGTTGGTGGTGAACAGGGGCCAGTGCTTGCGGTGGCTGATGCTGCCGGTCTGCTCGGTGCCGGGATACACCACCACGGCGTCCACCATGTCCGCGGGCATGAAGATGTCGTCGTAGCCCTCGTCCACCAGCAGGCCCACATTGGCGATGACCTTGCCGCCGTTTCTCTTGGCGGCCACGGACATCTCATAACTCTCGCCCACCATGGAGCAGTTCTTGACATAGATGTTGCCCTTGCGGTCCGCGGCCGGGGCGTTGAAAAACGACACATTCGGCTTGGGGCAGGTGAAGCAGAGCATGTCGTCCTTGACCGTGACGAGCTGCCCGTGCGCCGGGTCCATGAGCGGCGTGCCGCGGCCCGTGCGCGGGTCCACGAATGTGCCCGTGCCCGTGGTGGTGCAATATTCGCTCTCGCCGCGCGCCAGCGCGTCCCACAGCAGCGCCATGGTGCCCTGGGGGATAATCTGCACCTCGCACTTGCCTGCGTCAGCCAGCTTGAGCACGGCTTTGAATGTTTCCATGTGCCCGGAAATGAAGCGCGTGACCAGGCCCTCGACGCCGAGTTCGTCAAATGTGCCCGGCGCCTTGCCGCGCCCGCCGTGGCCCCCGATGCTCATGAGCGTCAGCCCGCGCGGATGCCCGGTTTCCTTGTAGATTTCCTGGATGGCCCAGTACATGATGGACGCGCGCTGGTTGCCGCCCAGCCCCGAATTCACTACCACATCGCCGTCCTTGATGAGCCTGACCGCGTCGCGCGGACCCATGAATTTGGGATTGTCCGGCAGGGTGAACCGGTAATGCGTGTTGCGGCGGTTCCATGTCAGACGCCATTTAATCAAATGTGCGAGTACGCGCGCTTTTTCTGCAAATGTCAGACTCATGGTCTCGGCTCCGTTTCAGATGTAAAAACCCAGCAAATTATATTTATTTGATGAATTCGTTTAAAGAAAATGTGCGCGGGCGCGGACAGGATGCGCGATGAAAAGCTGTTTTTTGTCCACGAAGAACAAGAAGAAAAGACCACAAATAGACAGAGAGCGCGGCCTCCGTGGCGTGATCGTCTTTCCCTTTTCCGCCGGACTGCGCCCTACTCCGCGGCGGGCAGCGCAATGATATTCGAATACACCGGTCCGGATTTATAGTTGGCGCGCAGGCGCACGAGCGCCCGGCCCTTGGGCGCGGACGACAGCGCGGCATGCTCCACCACGCCGGGGACGCCCTGCGACCCGGTCCACTTTGCGCCGTTATCCGTGGAAAACT
>JAGUYV010000408.1 GCA_020061125.1 bacterium
GCGCCGCGCATGCCCGTGCGCGTGTCAAGCGGCAACACGCGCGGACCCGCATTCCTGAACCCGCGCTACACATTCGAAAACTTCGTGGTGGGCGCGGGCAACCGCCTGTGCCACGCCGCCGCGCTCGCCGTGGCCGAAGCCCCGGGCAGAGCTTACAACCCGCTCTTTATTTACGGAGGCGTGGGATTGGGCAAAACCCATCTCATGCAGGCCGTGGGCCACTACATTCACGCCACGCGCCCCAACCTGCGCATCCAGAACATCACCACCGAAGCCTTCGTCAGCGATGTCGTCACCTCCACCAAGGAAAACAGGCTCTTCGATTTCTCCAATCAGTTCCGCAACACCGATCTGCTCATGGTGGACGACATCCAGTACCTCGAAAACAAGGAGCGCACCCAGGACATCTTCTTCCAGGCCTTCAACCATCTGCACGAGGCCCAGAAGCAGATCATCGTCACCTGCGACCGGTTGCCAAAGGACATCCCCACGCTCACCGAGCGCCTCAAGTCGCGGCTCGGCAACGGCCTCATCACCGACATCAATCCGCCCGACTTCGAAACCCGCCTCGCCATCCTCCAGAAAAAACTCGAGGACGACAAGTTCCACCTGTCCGAGAGCGTGCTCGACTACATCGCCTCCACCATCAAGACCAACATCCGCGATCTCGAAGGCGCGCTCAACCGCATCGAATTCCAGGCCAGCTACAACGGCGAGGAGATCAACATCGAATTTGTGCAGAAGATCATCCACGACATCGCGCCCGCGCAGTCGCCCGGCCCCGCGTCTCCGGACGCCATCATAAGCGCGGTCAGCCGCCATTACAATATCCCGGTCGAGGACATCAAGGGCCGGTGCCGCAAGAAAGAGATGGTGCGCGCGCGCCATGTTTCCATGTCTCTCATCCGTGAAATGACGGGCATGCAATACGAACGCATCGGCGGGCTTTTCGGCAAGGATCACTCCAGCGTGATCACCTCCTGCGAAAAGATTAAAATGGAGCTCGAGCGCGACGCGTCCCTGCGCCGCGACCTGGATTCCATCCGCGCGCGCGTGCTGCAATCCTGACACCCCCCGAACGCCGCACATCCGGACTTTCACGCCCGCCCGGCAAGGCGGGCGTTTTCATTGTGCGCGCTCCGTGTTAAGATCTGCGCAAATACAGGGAGGCCGCGCCGTGATCCGCATCCGCAAAGCAACAGTCACACGCATCGTGCGCGAGGACGACACCGTTCAGGAACTGCTCGTGGACATCAGCGGGCGCGAGGAAAAAGCCATCGCCTACAGGCAGCTCACCGGCGGCCTCGAGGCCGGTGAGCAGGCGCTGCTGAACACCACGGCCGTGGATCTGGCTCTGGGTTCGGGCGGCGCGCACTTCGTGATCGCGGGCCTGCGCGCACCCGAGCGCGATCTGCCTCCCGGACCCGGCCACATCATGAAACTGAACTACACGCCCCTGCAATGCCGCGTGTTGAGCTGCGAGGAGCCGGGTTCGCCGCACCGGGAGAAAATGAAAGCCGCGCGCAGCCTGCTCGGCGCGCCTGTGGTGTGCGGCACCCTGCACAGCATGGTCGCGCCCGTGGCCGCGGCCGCGCATGAGTTGACAAACGGCCGCGCCCGCGTCGCCTATGTGATGACCGACGCCGCGTGTCTGCCCCTGCCGTTTTCGCGCAGCGTCAAGCAGCTCAAGCACAAGGGGCTGCTGGCCGGCGCCGTCTCCTACGGGCAAGCGTTCGGCGGGGATCTGGAGTGCGTGAACAAGTTCACGGCCATGCTGGCGTGCCGGCACGCGCTGGGCGCGGACATCATCATCGCGGCCATGGGCGTGGGCAGCATCGGCATGGATGCGCCTCTGGCGCATACGGGCATGGAGCAGGGCGAACTGGTGAACGCGGCCGCGGCCCTGGGCGGCGCGCCCGTGGCTCTGCCCCGCATGTCCTTCTCGGATCCGCGCCCGCGGCACCAGGGAATCAGCCATCACACACTGTCCGCGCTGCAAGTGGCCGCTTTCGCGCGCGCCCATCTGCCCCTGCCCGTGCTGCCGCCGGAGCAGGCAGAGCGCGTTCGTGCGCAACTCACAGGCCATGGCCTTGACGGCAAACTCGACATTTGCGAATATGACGGCCAGATCGCCATGGACGCCCTGCACAAACACGGGCTGCGCGTGACCACCATGGGCCGCGGCCCGGAACAGGATCCCGCGTTTTTCCTGGCCTGCGGCGCCGCCGCGCGCGCCGCCGTGCAAATATTTGAGAAAAACATGAAATAATTTCGTTTTGTAAATAAAGAACAAGCGCATGCGCCCTTGTTTGGGAAACCCGGATCGGTTCATGAAAGCCCCTGGAATCATCCTCATCATGATTGCCGCCATGCTGTGCGCCTCGCGTCTTTGCATAGGCGCGCAAGACACGGTGCTGCTTTTTTCCTACTTCAAAGATGACCCGGCCTGGAGCGGCCAGGGCTTCAATCCGGGCGACGGCGTTCACCTGGCCTGGAGCAGCGACGGACTGAACTGGACCGCGCTCAACAATGACGCCCCCGTGTTCCGCACGCGGAACAACGCCTCGATCCGCGACCCGCAGATCATGCGAGGCCCGGACGGGGTGTTCCATCTGGTGTGGACAGCAAATGCCAACGGAACCATGGGCGTGGGTTACGCCTCGTCCACCAACCTCATGGACTGGAGCGGTGAAACCCTCATTCCGGTCATGGCGCACGAACCGGACGCGCGCAATGTGTGGGCGCCCGAAATCTTCTTTGACGACATTAATGGCGAATACATGATCTTCTGGGCCACGACCATCCCTGGCCGGTTCCCGAAAACGGACGCCATGGGCGACGGCGGCCTCAACCACCGGATGTACTATGTCACCACAAAGGATTTCCAATCCTTTTCCGGCACGAAACTGCTGTACGATCCCGGCTTCAACTGCATTGACGCATCCATCTACAAAGTGAACGACGGCAAATACCTGATGTTCATCAAGAACGAAACCCTGATGCCGCCGCAAAAGAACATCGTCATGGCGCGAGCGCGAGCGCCGCAGGGTCCGTGGGGCAAGGCGTCCGCGCCCATAACGCCGCGGGGCGTGTGGGCCGAGGGTCCGGCGGCTGTTTTCTTCAATGGCCGCTGGCTGGTTTATTTTGACATGTACATGCAGCATGGCTACGGCCTTGTGGCGTCCGCGGACCTCAAGACATGGGAAATCCTCACGCCGCAACTGAACATGCCTGAAGGCATCCGTCACGGCACGGTGTTCGAGGTTCCGCGCTCGGCGCTCCAGGCGCTCATCAGCCCCCATTGATTCAAAACCTCCATTTGTCAAAGCGTTTTTGTTTGCCCGCCGCAAATTCGGGTAGATCTGTAATAGAGGCGGATGCGGCGGTGCGCCGCCGCGGGGAGGTGAGCGCAAATGCTTTCGAGATGGCTGGAATCAGCAGTCGAGCATACCAATCCATCGGTGCTGTGTTCGGTTTTCGCAAGCGTGCTTGCGCCGTCTCTTGTGCTGCTGTACACCGGAACCTACAACATCTGGTTTCACCTATTGTTTGTGAGTGTGACGGCAGGGTGCTTTGCCGGGTTGCTGCTGCATGCGGCGGGCCTGCATGCGCGCCTGGCGCGCCTGGAAAGGGAGCAGGGCTTGAAGCGCCCAGGCGTCCTGGATGAAGTGAAATCCCGCAGCCGGGCGCTTGATCGCGTGAAACGAGGAGCGTTAAGAGGTATCGGCCGTGCGCCGCAGGCTCCGGGGCGCCTCTAATCCGCCCCTTGCATTTTCCAAAAACTTTTTTTTGAATTCGTGATCACCTTTGAATCCCGATACTTGATCATTGTGTCCGTTGCAGCACTGCGGCGGCGCGGCTACGGCCGGATTTTTGTCTTTTTTTATGTCTATCCACTTAAGTTTTTATAGTAATAGGCCGAAAAAACAGACAAGGACCCGGTATATCGCCCATTGAGGGGCGGTGTTGCCAGTGCCCGCATGCTGCGACACGGACGGCCGCGGCGTGCGAAGGGCATGACGCCCGTACAAACCATATCATCACGGAGGATGGTATCATGGCAATCATCAACACCAACATTTCCGCATTGATCGGCCTCAACAATTTGCGGCTGACCAACCTGGGGCTGAAACAGTCCCTGGAGCGCCTGTCGTCGGGCTTGAGAATCAACAAGGGCGCGGACGACCCGAGCGGCCTTGCCATCGCCAAGGGCATGGAAGCGCAGATCGGCGGCATCCGCACGGCGGTGATGAACGGCGAGGACGGCATCAGCCTGATCCACACCGCGGACGGCGCC
>JAGUYV010000465.1 GCA_020061125.1 bacterium
CAAATCAGCAACCCCGCCGCCATGCGCGCCATCACCGGCCCTCGTCCTTGCTGGATTTTCGATCCACGAGTTCTTCGCTTATAGCCGAGCGGTCCTGCTGCTTTTTGGATTTGCGGTCGTAACCCGTCACGCCCATGATCTCGGTGCCCGTGCGGCGGCCCTTTCCCGCAGGCCCCATGCGCCCGGGCGGCTTTGTGCGGATTTTCGATGGTTTCTTTTTCGCGGCCATCAGCGCTTGTCCGTTACAAATAAAATCAAAGGACACCGCGGAGGAGCGGAAACGGCGCCCTGCGGTTTGCGTCAATCCTCGTCTTCGCCTTTTTCAGAGGCTTGTTCCCGCGCCTGCGGCTCGGGCGGAGGGGGCGCGTATCCCGCATGGAACGCATCCCACAGATCCCGCTGCAGGGCCTCCAGGGGATATTCATCCGAAAGCGCGTAGAACGCGGCCACAAGCTCTTCCCTCCGCTGCCGCAGGCGGTGAGCCAGCAGCGCGAATCCCAGCGCGGAGTCCGCGCGATCCTTTTTCACCGAATTCTTGAGCTTGCCGTAGCCCAGTTCAAAAAACACATCGGCGTCATGCAGATCGCCCAGAATATCCTGATATTCCTTCATGCGCGCGTACACGGCGTTGCGCTTTTCCTCGTCGAACGCCAGATAAAGAATTTCGAAAGCGTAGCGGAGTTTTTTGAAAGAAATGCGGAGTGCGTGAAGCCCCTCTATGTCCGGGTCCTCGCGGCGTGGCATGGCCTCGCGCCACAGCGCGGCCATGGCCTCGAAGCGCTCGGGGATGATGCGCCTGGCGTGTTCGGCCACGGGGTCGGCAATGAGCAGCGGCAGGGGCGCGCCGGGGGCGTCCATCTTGCGCGCCACATCGCGGAACTCCTTGTAATCCCTGGGCCGGATGCAGCCGCGGGCCATAAGCTCGCGCGACGCGGCCTCGGCGAACCCTTCCTGCCCGTGCTTAACAACCGAAAGCCCCGCGCTGTCCGGGTCCGGAACCGCGCCGGTGCGCGCCACGGACACGCCACTGGCCGCGAGCCGCTCGAGCAGATCACGGGCATCCTCGTCTTTGGGCGCATCGGCCAGGTCGCGCACATCGTCGGCCAGTTCCGCAAGGTCCGCCTGGTCAAGAAACGCGATCATGTTCTCGCGCAGGCCCTCGCGCTGTTTCGCGGCCCAGGCCGTGAGCGCGTCCGCGGCGTCCGCGCACGCCGGATCCAGATCTCCGGATTCCTTGAATTTTCTGAAATACTCGATGAACACATCGAGGTTGCGCACATCTCCGAGCGCGGCCGTGACATCGCGCACGCGGCCGTAGATGTCCTTGTGCCGCTTTCTCGGGAAACAGGGCTTGAAAATGCGCAGCGCCTCGCGCAGCCTGCGAGAATACACGCGCATGTCGTGAAGCGCCTCGATGTCCTCGCCCAGGCGCACGCCCTGCTCGTGTGCGATCATGTTTTCGAGCCGGTCCAGGATAATGGCGGACGCCGCGTCCCCGAACGGCGTATCCGCGGTCATTCCTTGAATCTCCAGTTCTTTTTTCATGGAGCGCCCCCGCGTATGCAATTTGGCTTCATGTTAGATATTTAATCATAGTTTATTAGATTTTGATGAGCCTGCATGAAAAAAGCGCGTGCGGACACGCGCCTTGGGTTTCGATGAATGCGGTCCAGAAAACTATTCGTCGGCCATCCAGCCGCGGATAATCTTGGCCATTTCCTCGGCCGGGAAGTTCAGACCCTTGACGCCGGTTTCCACTTCCTTGATCATGCGCTTGTGCTGCTGCTCCTGGTTTTGCTTCTGGAAGCTGGGGGCCGCGGCCACGCGCATGCGGTCCCATTTGTCATCATTGAAGGCGTAGGGAACCACGGCGAAATCCCATCGCAGGCGGTTGAGGCGGTCGAGTTTCTCGCTGTGCTGCACTCTCCTGGGGCGTGCGGCTCTGTCGCTCATGGAATCCTCCTGATTCAGCAGCATGGGCCTGAAATCAAGGCCGGGATCTATTCTACATCAAAAACTCCGCGATTTGAACAGCGTTGAGCGCGGCGCCTTTGCGCAGGTTGTCGGCCACCACCCACATGTCAAGCCCGTTGGCCTGGGACGGGTCCTTGCGGATGCGGCCCACGAACACATCGTCCGTGCCCTGCACATCCACGGCCAGGGGATACGCGACACGGAATTCATCGCCCGGCGCCGGAGCGGGCTGATCCATAAGTTTCAGCCCCGGCTGGCTTTCGTACAGCTTGAGAATCGTGGGAATGCTGAACGCGCGCTTTGTCTGAACATTCACAGATTCGGAATGCGCGCCGAACACGGGCACGCGCACGCATGTGGCGGAAATGGCCAGGGCCGGGTCCGAAAAGATCTTCTGCGTCTCAAATATCATTTTTTCTTCTTCGCGGGTGTAACCGCTTTTCATGAACACATCAATCTGCGGCACCACATTGAAAAGGATCTGCGCGGGAAAGGCCGATGTCTTGATTTTGCGCTTGCCCACGAAATCCTTGATCTGCGTTTCGAGTTCCTCGATGCCCTGAAGGCCGATGCCCGAGACGGACTGGTATGTGGAGACCACGACGCGCTCCACGCCGAGCTTGTCGTAAATGGGCTTGAGGGCCACGCACAACTGGATGGTGGAGCAGTTGGGATTGGCGATGAGGCCTTTGTGGCGGCGCAGGTGGCGGGCGTTGACCTCGGGAACGATGAGGGGCACATCGGCGCGCATGCGGAAGGTGCTGCTGTTGTCAATGACCAGCGATCCGCGGCGCACGGCTTCCCAGGCGAATTCCGCGGACGCGCTGCCGCCGCCCGCGAACAGAGACAGATCCACGCCGTTGAACGCTTTGTCCTCGGCGGGCTTCACGGGAATGGCTTTGCCCTTGAAGCGCACGGTGCGGCGCTGCTTTTTGTTAGAGGCCAGCGGAACAAGGGTTTTGACCGGAAATTTGCGCTGTTCCAGCACTTTAATCATTTCCCGGCCCACGGCGCCCGTGGCGCCGACCACCGCGACGGTGTACTTGCTCACTTTTGCTACCTCCCGCTCCCGATGCTTGCGCAATCAGCCGGCCAGGGTTTTTACCCAGCACGACCTGTTTCTGGGACCGTCGAATTCACAGAAAAACACGGCTTGCCATGTGCCCAGCACCAGGCTGCCGCCGTCTATAATCAGCGTTACGGACGGCCCCACCAGCGATGTCTTGATGTGGGCCGCGGAATTGCCTTCGGCATGCCGGTATCCGGCGCGCAGGGGCGCGATTCTGTCCAGCCCTGCAATCAGATCCACGGGCACGGCCGGATCCGCGTTCTCATTGATGGTCACTCCGGCCGTGGTGTGGGTCACATACACGCAGCACAAGCCTTCCTGCACCCCGGATTTGCGCACGGTTTCACGCACTTTTGCCGTTATGTCTATGAATTCGAACTGGCTGCCCGTCTTCACACTAATCTTTTCAAGCATCAGTCGTTCCCCGTGCATTTCCCTGCATTGCAATTAATCTGTATATTATCACACACTATACCGGTAAATGGCAAGGCCTGTCACCAATTTTGGATAAAAATAGGTGGATTTGTGGGGCAGGACCTGGCCCGTTTCAACCGCGTCCATGAGATGATTCATGTTGAATGGCGGCAGAAACACCGCAGCCTGGCATGCGCCGGACTGCACGGCTGCAGCCGCTTCCGAGGGGTCCACTATATAGGACACATGATCCAGGATCTTGCCGGAATCCCCTATGAGCGGCCTGACGATCAGTTCGCTGCACACGGTCACATGCAGTTCGCGCAGCGCCCGGGAAATCTCGGGCATGGCCTTGTTCAGCACACCCTTGCGCAGAGTCAAGCAGTAAAGCTCCGGCCCGATTTGCATGGCGAACCCGTGCGGCGCGTCCGGGTTGCTCGTGTCTTCAAGTGCGCAATTGTCCGCGGTTTTTTGAATGGAAAAGAATTTATCCAGTTTTTTAAGCATTTTTTGCGGATCGAAATCCGGCAGATTTTTCAGAACCCTGTGCGGGGAAGTGACTTCCAGGCCCGGATCTTCGGCGGTGCAGAAATACACCAGCCCCCAGCGCGCGGGGTGATCCTTTGGCAGTTTGCCGCCAAGATTTTTTCTGGTTTCCCTGCGGAAATTCAGCATGGTTTCATAGCGGTGGTGCCCGTCTGCAATGAAAACCGGTTGTTTTTTAATGGTTTTTTGCAGCGCCCGGATTGTGTCCGGGTCCGTGAGCCGCCACATGCGATTGTGCGCGCCGTCCACGAAATCGAAAGCGGAATCCGGTGCTCCCGTGGCGGCCGCAGCCAGAATGTCTGCAGCTTTGCCGTCCGGGTCGGAGAAGAAGGTGAACACCGGATTCATCTGCGCGCCTGTGGCGCGCAAGAGGTCGAGGCGGTCTTTTTTGTGTTTTTTGAAGGTTTTTTCGTGCGGCAGCACCGCGCCGCTGGAAAACGGCTCAACTTTGAGAAGCGCGATGAACCCGCGGCGCAGCCGCTTGCGGCCCTGCATGTCGGAAAATTCGTGTTCCGTCACATAAATGGCGGGCTTTTCGTCCTGGATCAGAACCCCGTCCGCAACCCACTCATCGAGTTTTTGAGCGGCATCGGCGTACTTGTCCCGCCCCGGAAGATCCAGGCCGTAATCCACATGAATGATGTTGAATTGGCTCTGCTCATGGTACGCCTGCTGCTGTTCCGGCGAAATCACATCGTAGGGCGGAGTGAGAACCTCGTTGGGATCGGGAAATCTGGATTTGCTGTAGCAAAAAGCGCGAAAGGGGGCTATGTCGGCCGTGGCGAATCACTCCTTGTCGGGAAAAGTCGGGTGAGAAGAAAAAATGCCTTGGAATAACACGCTATTTTGAATCCGCGAGAGCTTTGCGGGCCAGCTCGGCGATGGAGGCCGGAGTTTCTGCGACCGGCACGCCCGCTTTTTTCATGGCGTCGAGTTTGGACTGGGGCGTGCCCTTGCCTCCTGAAATGATGGCACCTGCGTGGCCCATGCGCTTGCCCTCGGGCGCGGTGAGGCCCGAAATGAAGCCCACCACGGGCTTGGTCATCTGCGGTATGTATTCGCACGCGATTTCCTCGTCGCTGCCTCCGATTTCGCCCACCATGACCACGGCTTTTGTTTCAGGGTCCGCTTCGAACATTTTGAGCAGCTTGATGAACGGCGCGCCGATGATGGGGTCGCCGCCGATTCCGATGCATGTGGTCTGGCCCAGGCCGATGGCGGTGAGCGCGTCCACGACCTCGTAAGTGAGCGTGCCGCTGCGCGAGATGATGCCCACGGGGCCGGGAGTGAAGATATGGCCGGGCATGATGCCCATTTTGCACTGGCCCGCGGTCACGATGCCCGGACAGTTGGGACCGATGACCGTGGTCCTGCTGTTTTCGATAATCCTGTGAACCTTGAGCATGTCCCTGACCGGGATGCCCTCTGTGATGATGGTGATCACATCGAGATCCGCATCAAGGGCCTCGAGGGCGGCGTCCGCTGCGAACGGCGGGGGCACAAAGATTACGGATGCGCCCGCGCCGGTTTCTTCCACGGCCTGGCGCACGGTGTTGAACACCGGGATGCCGTCAACATCGGAACCGCCCTTGCCGGGGGTGACGCCGGCTACGACCTGCGTTCCGTAGGCCGCCATTTGTGCGGTGTGGAACCGGCCCTCGCGCCCGGTTATGCCCTGAACGAGTACGCGCGTGTTCCTGTCAACCAGAATGCTCATGGGTGGGATGCGGCGTTTCGCGGCGGATGCAAGCCGCGGAACAATCCTTTCGTATCGTGGCGCGCGGCGCGGCCGCGGTCAGAACTGCTTGCACAGATTGGCCATCTCGATGGCGGTCATGGCGGCGTCGAAGCCCTTGTTGCCGCTTTTGGTGCCCGCGCGCTCGATGGCCTGGTCAATGGTGTCGGTAGTGACGGCGCCGTACACCACGGGCAGCCCGGTTTCGAGGGCGATGGACCCGAGGCCGCGGGTGAGCGCGTTGCACACATGCTCGAAATGGGGCGTGGATCCGCGGATGACCACGGCCAGGGCGATGACCGCGTCGTACTTGCCCGACGCCGCCATTTTTCTGGCGATGAGCGGCACTTCGATTGCTCCCGGCACCCAGGCCACCTCGATGTCCTTGTCCAATGCCCCGTGGCGCACCAGCCCGTCGAGCGCGCCCTCGAGCAGGCGGCCAGAGATAAAATCGTTGAACCGGCCCACCACGATGCCGAACTTCAGATCCTTGGCGCCAAGATTGCCTTCGTATGTTTTTGGCATGAACAGCCTCCCTGGAACTGTATCAATTCTTGATATGCAGAATGTGCCCGAGCTTATCCTTTTTCGTGCACAGGTAGCGCTTGTTTTCGGCGACGGGTTCGATTTCGATGGGCACGCGCTCCACGATCTCGATGCCGTAGCCGCCCAGGCCCACGACTTTGCGCGGGTTGTTGGTGAGCAGCGCGATGCGGCGCACGCCGAGGTCGGCGAGGATCTGCGCGCCGGTGCCGTAATCGCGCAGGTCGGCCTTGAACCCGAGCTTTTCATTGGCCTCGACCGTGTCGCAGCCCATGTCCTGCAGTTCGTATGCTTTAATTTTGTTCATCAGCCCGATGCCGCGGCCTTCCTGGCGCATATAGAGCAGAATGCCCTTGCCGTGCTCGGCGATTTTGCGCATGGCCGTGTGCAGTTGCGGCCCGCAGTCGCAGCGCAGGGAGTGGAACACATCACCGGTGAGGCATTCGCTGTGCACGCGCACCATCACGGTTTCATCCGGCGTAAATTCGCCCTTGACCAGCGCGACATGGGTTTTTTCGCTGCGCACCAGGCTTTCATACCCGTAGGCCCTGAATTCTCCGAATTCCGTGGGCAGCTTGGCCACGCCGCAGCGCCGCACCAGGTGCTCGGTGCGGTGGCGGTACTGGATCATGTCCTTGATGGAAATGACATTGAGCTTGTGCTCCGCGGCGAACTCAATGAGCTGGGGAAGGCGCGCCATGGTGCCGTCCTCGTTCATGACCTCGCAGATCACGCCCGCCGGGGTGAGGCCGGACATGCGCGCGAGGTCCACGGCCGCCTCGGTGTGCCCGGCGCGGGTGAGAACCCCGCCCTGGCGCGCCACCAGCGGGAACATGTGTCCGGGCCGCACAAGGTCGTCGGGCCGGGTGTCCGGATCCACGATCACCGCCACGGTGGTCGCGCGGTCCTGCGCGGAAATGCCCGTTGTCACGCCCCGTCCGTTGGCGTCCACGGTCACGGTGAACGCGGTACCGTGTTTCTCGGTGTTGCGGTCCACCATAAGCCCCAGATCGAGCTGCTCGGCCTTTTCCTGGGTGATGGGCACGCAAATCAGTCCGCGGGCGTGCTTGCACATGAAATTGATGTGGTCGGCGGTGCATTTTTCCGCAGCCACGATCAAATCCCCTTCATTCTCGCGGTCATCGTCGTCCACCACGAGCACGAATTTGCCAGCCTTCATATCCTTGATGGCATCCTCGATGGATGCAAATGCGAATTTCTTCTGCGCCATGGCAATAAACACTCCGGCATTGATATGTTCAACTGCTATATCGTAATAAAGAAAACGCCGGACTGCATCCTTTTCTGCATAGTTTTTGTGCGACCCGCATTATAACATCATCCCGTGGCAACCGCAACCGCGAGCGGATCAGCGGTGCAACACAAGGCTTTTGCGGCAGCAATCCAACACCGGGTGCGGCGTTTTTGCCGCACACCAGCCCGCATTTTTTATTAATATTTATGTAATATTATGTAATTTGGACTCGTTTTGGTGTTGAATATGCCAAAATTTTCTCTTTTTGATGATCCTGACAATCAGGCATGATAATTGCATTACAATTAGGATGTATGTTTAATTATTGATCAGTTAGGGTATATGGCTCTGCGGAAGAGCGATCTCTCAAATGAGCGACCCGACAAAATACACGGGCGCGCAAATCAGAGCGAACCGGGGTTTTCGTGAATCTGGGCAGAATACCACAGGCGGCGCCTCTCTGGACCATTGCCGGCGCAGCCCTGCTGTGCTGCCTCCTTGCATCTTCGCTCGCGTGGGCCGCAACCCTGACGCTGCGGCCCGGCTGGAACCTGGTGACAGCTCCGCACGGCGCGGCCATGCCGGCCCTGCCCGCGGACCTGGATATCTTCGGTCTTGGAACCCGCGCATACAGCCCCGAAAGCGCTCAAGCCATGACGCCGGGACGCGGCTACTGGGTGTTCGCCCCAGACGCCGTATCCATGCCCGTTCCAGATACCGCTTCAGCACCGGATACGGTATCCCTGGACCTGGCTCCGGGGTGGAATCTGGCGGGGAATCCATTCAGCCAGGGCATCGCTGCGCAAGGGCACGCATGGGTTCTTGACGGCGGCAAAACCATCCCGTTTCTTGATTCGGATTGTGTTTCTCCGGCCTTTTACGCATTTGATTCCCAGGAAAATGATTATGAAGCGCTTCCGGGCGAGCAGACGATTGAACCGCTGCAGGGTTTTCTTGTGCGTGCGGCGCGCGCATGCACTCTGGTTATGAGCAACCCCGCGAGAGCGGCGGGTGGTGGTTCGAGCGAACCGGCCGCGCGCAGGCCGTGGGTGCGCCCCATGCCCCCCGGAAACACGGCCATTGACCCC
>JAGUYV010000331.1 GCA_020061125.1 bacterium
ACGGCGTCCGCGAGCGCCGGCCCCACCCATGCGTGGTCCCGCCCCGGTCCGCGCTCCGCGAAATCGAACACCAGCACCTGGCACGGCGCGGCCCAGGCGCACACGCATACAAGCATCATGGCGCAAAAAAACGCAACTTCGAGCAGCCTGTTTTTGATCCGCGGAATCCGCATTATTAACACAGTCCCGCGCCGCGCAGAATGTCTTGCAGAAACACCGCAGGCGCGGCGCTTTCCCGGACGAGCGTGATTCTTATGTGGCGGCTCCGGGCCATCAATTGATCCAATATTTTAACATATAACCGCATGTCGTCTCCCTGGAGCGGCGAAATGCATGCGGCCAGAAGTTTCTTATAAGCGAATGCGGGGGAGGCGTCACGCGCCACGGCGTCTCCTGCCGCGCCCCATTCCGGGTAGAAAATCATGCGCAAACTCGCGGGTTCATCCGCGTTCAACTCCGGCGGCGTGAGAAATCCGGCCAGGCCGCATTCCTTATACCCGCGCGCCATAAGGGCCTCCCGCTCCTTCGCATCCAGAGCGCGCGCATTCACCGCTTCGCGCACGGGCATGGCGCAGACATCCTGACCCTGCATCACCACGGGGAGGCTGTCGTCCGCAAGCAGATCCCAGCCTCGGGACACAAGGGTTCTGGCCAAAGTGGACTTGCCGCACTCGTTGTCCCCCACAAACGCCACGGCCTGTCCATTTGCAGCAGCCGCAGCTGCGTGCATGAAACACCAGTTGCTTTTCAGCATAACGATACGCACGAATACGGGCGTCGCGCACAGCACTGCGGTTTCCGCGTCCGCCTTGTTTTCAGGCAGGAGCGCCGCCGCGCATTCGCCGGTTTCGCTGTAAAGCAGTCCGGCATGCGGCCCGCAGGACACGGCCCGCGCGCCGCTCATGCCTGACGATAATGAATCGAACAGGCCGCGGTCTTTCACCAGAGCCAGGGCGCCGGCCCGCGGCCAGACGGGATTCCGGACTGTCTCGATTTCCGCTTCAGCGCCGAATCTGAAGACAGGGGCGAGGCGCGCGATGTCCGGCGCATCGGTGATGATGCGGAACGAATTGCCGAACGCGCGGAATGTGATGAGGGAGAGCATGAAGGATTTGCGCCGCGCTGCGGGCGCGGTCATGGGAGCGCCGTGCGAGGGGCGCTCATTTGTCGGTGGTGCTTCCCAGGGTGCCGAGGCAGGACGGCCCCTTGTACACATCCTTGAGCGTGCCGTAGCGGGTGAGCACGGGTTTTTCGTATGGCTTTTTCTGCTGCTGGCCGGGTTGCGTCATGTTGCGGCCTCCTGTTTTTTGAAGAATACGGAATTGATGCGGCAGACTTCCCGGGGCGGGGCCGTGAACTCGCCGTGTTCCAAAAAAGCCAGGCCCGGGCAGGGATGACACTTGGGGAAATGTTCGCACCCGAAACACTCGAAATCGCTCAACTTGAATGCGCGCAGTTTCTTGAACAGCGGGCTGTGCGCCCAGATATGCTCGAAGGACTGCTGATTGAGATTGCCGGCGGGCGCGCTGACCACGGAGCAGGGACGCACATCGCCGGAGGCGGTGATGTAGCATGCCGTGGCGCCCATGCTGCACCAGGAGGAAAGCGGACTGTCCGGGGTGAGTTCGCCGGACGCGGGCATGCGGTCCTCGTCCATGAAGGTTTCCCACGGTTTGGGCAGGCGGCACAAAAGCCTGTCGTCAAGCCGCAGGTCCAGGGGTGCGCGGCCTCCGTCGTCCTGCGGGGTAATAAGGGTGTTGTACTGGAACATAAGCCCGTTGCCGCGGCAGAAGCTTTCAACCTGTTCAAAGGATGCTGCGTTGAGGCGCGTGAGGGCCGTGACCACGACCACGGGCAGGCCCCTGCTTTTGAGCAGGCTGATGGCGCGCAGGGTGCGCTCGTGCGAGCCGGGGGTGCGCGTCACCGCGTCGTGCACGGCCGGGTCCATTGAGTACAGGCTTACGCCCACCTGCCGCACTCGGTTCGCGCTGTGCGCCAGCATGTCCGCGTGCGCCGCCTCCAGAAGCGTGCCGTTGGTTTGCAGAGTGAGCAGGAACCCGGCGTCCAGCACGGCGCGAATCATATCCGTGGCGTCTGGCCGGCACAGGGGTTCGCCGCCGGTGAGGTTGATGTGGAACGCGCCCGAGCGGCGCAATTCATCGAGCAGATGCGTGAAGCGCTCCAGAGACAGGCCCGGCGCTCCGGCCTGGCCCGCGCTGTTTATGACCATGCAGTGGGCGCAGTTGAGATTGCAGCGGCGCGTGGCTTCTATCTGCACGCGTACGGGCGTGTGCGCTCCGGCCATGCGGCGGAACAGTGTTTTCCGCGATTCCTGCCTCATGCGCCGTCACGCTCCGTCCCGGCAAGTTTCTGTTCCAGCAAATCGCTGACCAGCTCGACGGTGTCCGCGGACGCGGTTTCCGGATCCACATCGAATTCCGCCACCACCAGATCCACAATCTCTCGCACCGTGCGCGCCCCGTCCAGCATGCGCCAGATGAAGCCGCCGGTGGGATTCAGGCTGTAATATATGCCCGTGTTCAAATCCAGGAGCACGGACTCGCCCTGCAATTCCCGCTCGATCACTTCGGCGCTGCGCGTGCATACCCGATCCAGAATCATGTTTGTTTGGCCCCGCGTCATTGTGAATTTGATTATAGCATAATGCCCTTCAAAAAAAAAATCGGCCCTCTGCCCCGCGTTTGCTGATTATTGCAGGCAAAAAGGCGGTTGAACTAAAGATATTATTCATGTATAATGGCGTAAAATTTACAGGAAAAGTCAGGGCGATCCCGGCGGCCCGGGAGCCTGCTGAAGAGGGATTCGGAATGAAACTTGTGAAAGCGTTAACCGCGGCATTGCTGCTGGCGATTGCCGCATGCGGCGCTTGCCTCGCCGCGGAACAGGCTGTGAACCCGGCCGCGCCCTCCCCGGATATGCAGTTGATGCCGGGCGACGCGCTTTACATCCGGATTCCCGCGGAGCCTGCATTGAGCGGCGAGTACAAGGTCGCCGAAAACGGAAAGATCTATTTCCCGGTTCTTGAAACCGCGGACCTGGGTTCGATAAGCGTGATTGCCTGCAAAGACATGAAGACAGGCAAGACGCGCGGCTGCACCGTGGCCGAAGCCGAGGCCATGATTAAAGCCAAACTGGGCAATTATTTCGTGGACGCCACGGTCGTGGTGGAACTCATGTCCTTCAGCGTGCGCGCCGCCAACACCATCGCCATTTACGGCCAGCTTCAAAGCCCGGGCGCTTACTCGCATTTCGAGGGCATGCGCCTTCTGGATGCGTTCATCAAAGCCGGAAGCATTTCCCCGGATGCTGACCTCAAGAATGTACGCCTGCTGCGCGACGATCTCACCATCGCCATTGATGCATCCGGTGTGATCAACGGCACGGACATGGCCCAGAACCTTGTGCTGCAGCCTCGTGACTACATCATCGTGCCCTCGCGTGAACCGATTCAGAAAGTCAAGGTGCTGGTGCTTGGGCAGGTCAGCCGCGTGGGTTCGTTCTATCTGCCCGAAGGCGCAACCGTGCTGGACGCGCTTGCGGCCGCGGGCGGTGCGCAGGGCCGCGCGGGCGTGGGCAAGTCCTACATCATCCGCATGGTGGACAATCGTCCCACGGCCGTGCCCGTGGACATCAAGGCGCTCATCAGCCGTCTCGACCTGGAACAGAACCGCGAACTGCTTAACAACGATGTGCTCTTCGTGCCGGAATCGAGCGGCATTAACCTAAACGAAATCATGAGCAACTTGAGCATGTTCAATCTTCTCACCACCACATACGACGACGCAATTGAGTGACCGGCCATGAAAAAACCGCAGACACCAGCTCTGACGCCCGAGCGGCGCAAAGCCCGCAACAAAACCGTGCGCATGAGACGCCGCGTACTCCTTGGCGTCATCGTTCTCGTGGGCATTTATGTGGGCCTCATTTTCGCTCGCCTGGGCTACACCCGCATCGAACTCGAACGCCGGGAAAAAGCCGTGCGCGCAAGCCATGAGCGCCTCCTCCAGAAGAAAAAAACATATCGTGAAAACATAAAAAACTTCAGTTCTCTCGAAGGCCAGAAAGACCAGATGCGCGAAACGGGACGATTTGAAGACAACGAGGTTCCGTTCGTCATCATGAAACCGGAAGAGCAAGCGCGCAAAAAAGCCGCGAAGTAAGATAGCTGGCAGCGCTACGCGTTTTTCGTTTTTTGGCGGCATCGCAAGCCGGGATTTTGCGTTAAAGGGAGCTTCGTTCACATTGTATGGCTTATGACGTTGGCTCGGTCATGGAAGGAACCGTCGTCGAGATCGCCAGATTCGGCGCGTTCGTGAAATTAAGCGGCGGCAAAACCGGTCTGGTTCACATTTCCGAAATCAGCGACAAATTCGTGCAGGAAGTCTCGGACTACCTCTCCATCGGCGCGCATGTGCTCGTAAAAATCATATCCATTGATGAAAAAAAGCGCATCCAGCTCTCCATGAAAGCGCTCACGCCCCAGGACGCCGAAGCCTACGAGAAACAGCAGGCCGAGCGCATCGAGGAACGCAAACGCCGCCAGGAGGAAAGACCGGACACCGGTGGAGATTCTGCCCCGCGCCATGAGCGGGACTCCTCTTCCGCAAAACCCGAAGATTCCTTCGAGAAAAAACTGCGCAGCTTCATGCGGCAAAGCGAAGAGCGCCTCGTGGATGTCAAACGCAGCATCGAATCCAAACGCGGCACGAAGCGCAAAAAGAAATAGCTCCCCGCCCTTTCCCGCACCAGCCCCGATATCCCTCTGCAATCTTCTCCGTTTCCTGCTACAATATGATTGCGTTGCATGCACATTGAAGCTGAATCCGAGGGGATGCGAATGGTTATCAGGCGAACGCAAAAAGCAATGCTTCTGCTGATGATACTGGCGTTGGCCGCGCCCGGATGCGGCGGCCGCAAGAAATCATCGGACGAGGACAAAAACGCGCAGCAGGCATCATCCGGCGGCGCCGTGGTGCAAGGCCGCGTGGATCTTCTTTCCGGCTTCGGTCTCGAAATGGACCGCGCGGGCCTGTCGGCCAAAATCGGCAAAGGCGCCATGCTCAAGCTCTACAGGTTCTCGGGCCAGGGCGCGGACCTGATGCCGCTCGAAGGCTTCACGCCCAAACCGCTGGCGCCGGACGGCGTTTTCACCCTGGACAGCGTTCCCGCGGGACAGGTCAATCTGGTGCTGTCCGTGGAAACCCAGCAGGGAGAGCGGGCGCTTTCGGCGCTGATTCCTTTCGTGCCGTCCGGCGGCGTGAAGAATCTCGTTGTTTCCCCTGAAACCAATCTTGAAACTGAAGTCTTCAAGCAAATCCTTTTGAATAAAAGCCGTGGCGGAGCGGCGCTTGCCGCTCTCACGCACCAGAATCTTGACGCCTCGCTTGTCAAGCGCATCGTTACCGCGGACGCAGTTTTCGACCCTGCCGTTCAGCAGAACCCCGCAGCCGCGGCACAGGCATTGGGCGCAGCCGCGGCAAGCGCGCTCACGGCTTTCGTGGAAACCCTTGCAGGGCCTGACCGCCCGATTTCGGATCCCGCGGTCCAGACCGTAACAACGGCGCTGCGCGAATCCGTGTCCAGCATTCTGATGCAGCAGGAATGGGATTTCATCAATCCCTCCCCGGCGCCGGACACCGGCCTTTCACCGGCCGCGCGCATGAACCAGGCCATAGCCAGTGCAGCCGCGCAGACGGCCCCGCGCGCCTCGGGCCTGTCACCGGCGGCAACCATCGCCCTTGCCGGAGACCGAGTTCTTATCCAAACCGCGCGCTGCCTGGCGGGCAATGGCGGCGCATGCCCCGCCCCGGCCACAGGCTCCGTTTCATTCAATTCCTATGCGCGAGCGCTCGAATCGCAGACAGCGCAGGACGCCGCGGCACGCGACGCCGCCCTGCGTCTCATCTCACCATCAGCCGCTCCCGGTTCTTTTGAAATTTCCGTAACATCCGCGCTCAATGTCATGCGCAAACTCGCGGCCCTGCCCGACGCGCAGATCGCGCCTCTGATCGCTTTGGCGAACCAGTCCGCTGCTGCCCTGTCGCAGCCCGGCGCGGACATGGTTGAAGCGCGCGCGCGGTCGCTGCGTGCTTACGCGGCAATCCGCGACTACGCGGCTATCGCATTCCTGGACATGGACCATTCCACGGTCACGGCCCTGGAAGCGGATCTGGAGCGTCGCGCCGCGTCTCTTGCACGAGACGCTTCAAACCACGACTCGCCCCTCGACTCCATCGCGGACCGTCGCAAGGAATTTTTCGAACAGACGGACAAGGCTCTCGAACCCCTGCGCACACAGATTACATCCGCGTTCAGCAAACTGCCTGAATCTGATCAGAACAAATTGTTCCACTCCATGAAAAGCCTGTTTCTGTGCGCCGGGCTGGAGGGTGTGCCCGCGGTGCTGTTCCAGAGCGCGGACACGGACGGAGACGGCGTGGACGACGACACCGAAGCCACGCTCGGCACGGATCCGGCAAAAGCGGACAGCGCCCCCGCGGATGTGGTTGCGGAATCGCCACAGTCCCTGCTCCCGGACGCGCCAGCGGACCAGGACCAGGACGGCGTTCCGGACATCATCGAGATCATGAACGGCTCGGACCCCGACAGCGCAGGATCCAGGCCCGCCATGGCCGTTCTCGCATTCTGCAGCAAATCCGCGGACAAATTCCCGTGCCCCGGAGCCGCGTCCGCGAGCGGGGAATCACAAGAGCAACTTGTGACCATTTCGGGACAAATCGTGTTCAGCCAGTCGCCCGTGCCCGGAGCAATCGCCGGGCTGTATGCATCGCCCGTGTTTATAGATCGCAAACCCCTCTACACCTCCGATGCGCCCGCGGGCGCGTCGGGAGCCTTCACCATCAAAGCGCCAGCGGGACGCTACTTCGCGGCCGCATTCATTGACGCCGACGGCAACGGCGCGCCCGGCCAGGGCGAAGCCGCAGGATTCCTTGGCGTGATTTATCCCGAACGAATCGCCTTGCAGAACAATGTGGTTCTGGCATCAAGCGTGGACATGATTGGAATGATCGGCGGCGCGCCCTGCCAGGAAGGCGCATGGATCAGCCCCGAAACCGGCGCATGCGAAACCCGGTGCCCCACGGGCACAAGCCCGAACGCCCTCACCGGCGAGTGCCGCTGCGAAAGCGGCATGTTTGCCGTGACAACCGGCAGATGCGAACAGGCCTGCCCGGGCATCACGGTGCCGGGCGCGGGCGGCACGCGTTGCGTGTGCCCGCCACACTCCCTTCTCGATCAGGTACAGGGCGCGTGCCACTGCGCCGTGGGCATGGCGTTCGACAACAACGCCGCCGCGTGCGTGTGCTCCGAGGGATTTTTCAACCCGCGCACAGAGGCCTGCGCCGAGTCCTGCCCACCCGGCATGCCTGCGGACAACGCCTCAAAAACATGCGCTTGCCCCGGCGGTTCGCGATTCGATCAGTCCACCGGCTCCTGCGTGTGTGAAAACGGCAAGTTCCTGAATTCACTGTCAGGAAGCTGCGTGCAGCAATGCCCGCAGGGCACGGCGCCGGACAGCGCGGGGCGCACCTGCGTGTGCCCGCAAAACCAGAAGCCGGGCCGCGGCGGCTCGTGCGAATGCGAATCCGGTTTCGTACTCGACGAAAAAACCGGCGCCTGCACGGCCCCCTCGCCCGGAACCGCAAAGCGGCCCGCCACGGAAAACGCCGCACCGGATAACTCCAAACCGGAGAAGACAGCGAAGCCGGATGACGCCATAAAACAACGCACGCCGCCTTCTGACAGAGCGCCGCGCGAGCGCCCGGACCGAAACAGGGACAGGAACGCGCCTGGCGCGTCCGAATCCGCACCCGAACCCGCGGGAACAACCGGCGAAGCGGGACACACGCTCACCGACCCAGGCGCGGAACCGCCCCCGGGCTTTGTCCCGGAATCCGATACCACACAGGACAGCGACTGATTCCGTTGCCCTTGCCAACCCGGATGCGCCCCACCGCACCGCGGCTCGGCGCGCCCCATTTCTCTGGAGGAAACCCATGACCACGATTGCCCGTTTCACCGCCATTCTTGCGCTCGCCGCGTTCCTGTGCGCGCCGGGCTGCAAAAAACAATCAGACAAACCCGCAGACAAAGGCAAACCGGCGGCCGCCGCTCCCGGCAAATCCAAAACTGGGACAGCCAATCAGTCCTCGGATCCATACGAAGAAACCCAAAAGGATGCCAAACTCGACAAGTCCCTCGAAGCCATCACCAAAGATTCCGCCACGGAAAAAGCGCCGGATGCGGAACAGAAACCCGCAGTCAAGGACGATCCCAAAACCGCGGCGGCCAAAGACCAGATAATTAAAAAGCTGCTGCCCGCAATGAATGTGGACCGGCAGATTGACATGCTCCGGCAGATGTTCGCGCAGGACACCGCCCAGTTGTTCATGGAATACATTCAACAGTCGGCATACGAAAAGGGACTCGCCACCGAGGAGAACGGCAAAATTCTGGACCAGAATCTGCCGCAGTACATGGAAAAGCTCATGTCCAGCGCCGCGCAGCTTATTGACAACAAGGAAATCACTTCGAAAATCCTCACGCCCGCATATAAAGAGAAATATACCGCGGAAGAATTGCAGGGCATGCTGGACTTCTTCAATTCCCCGGCGGGCAAAGCTTACATGGAGCAGAACCCCGCCATCAACCAGACTCTGCACCAGACGATCATCAAGCAGAAATCGGACAAGGTTCAGGCGCTCATTAAAGAAACCGGAAACGCGGTGCTGTCGGATCTCAAGCCAGCCGCCAAATCGCCGAAAAAAGACTGATTTGACGAGCATTCGGTCACGGCGTCACTGGAAAGACAAGCCCCTGGTTTCGCGTGCCCGCAATATATTCCGGTAAAATCAGGTGAGTCCGCCCCGGCGGCGCAGAATCCATTCCAGAGACAAAACGCACAGCACAAACCCCAGCACGAACCAGCACCAGGGAGCGCTCCACATGTTGCGCTCCTCGCGCACGGCCGTATATGCGCCCGGCCTGTTCAGGGTCTCGACCAGTCTGGATATATGCTTTTCGTCAACGCACGATCCTCCGGAGTCCCCGCACAGTTTATCTAGCAGAGCGCTGTTTGTGGAAGTGAGCAGAAACTCCTCGCGCGACACGGTCACGGCGAACGGTTCCGGGCCGGAGGATTCGCCTCCGGCCCGCGCCTCGGCGGTAAAAACGCCCGCAGCTTCGGGATTGAAACACGCGGAGTAAAAATCCGGAGAATCCTTTTTGCGCGCCATGGGCAGATTTGCCGCGGAGCCGCCCTGCCCCTTTATTGAAAGAACCGGCGCCGCGGCGCGGGCCGCGCCCTGTTCCACGCGCGCCTCCAGACAGATTTCCCCGCCAAGAGGATAGTAGCGTTTTGGCAATGACAGGCGCACGGGGCGCGTTTCCTCCGGCTCCATGAGCGCGGAGAAGACATTGTTCCACACCGTCTCGAAAGCGGCTGTTTCCTGGCGCGCGAGCCTCCAGCGCCACAGGCCCTGCACGGGCAGCATGAGCAATCGGCCGCGGCCCGCCTTGAGCGCGATGATCAGCGGACATTTGCGCGCGCCGCACGAGACCCACGGATGCTCGGCCAGAATGTCCGCGCCCTGCGGCGCGTTCAGCGGGTGGAATGAATAAAGGTACGGCAGCGCCGCCCAGTGCTCGGCGTTGGCGCCGGGATCCGGGAGAGCACGGAGCAGCGGGTTGCCGCGTCCGGAGGGAGTGAGCTGCGCATAAAACGCCTCGCCCGAACCCGCGCCGGACGGCGACGCGCGTCTGATGATGTCCCGCCACTGCGCGTCCGGCGCCGCGAACAGGGAATTCTCTCCACCAAAAAGAATCACGGACCCGCCCCGCCGCAGATATTGCAGCAGCGCCGACCGCTCGGCATGAGTGGCCGCGCGCGCCGCATCCCCGAACAGCACCAGGGAATATTCCGCCAGCCGGTCCGTGGAGCCAAGAACCCCGCGCGGCGCATTGCCTCGCGGCCCCTGCGCCGTAACCAGCAGGGTGTGAATCTCAATTTTCTCCTGCTGCGCCAGAAGCCGGTTCAGAAACGCGAAATCCCACCGGGGCGCGTCCACGATCAACGCCTTGCGTTTGCCGCTGATGACATTCAGAAACACCGGGCGCGCGTTGTCTTGCGTGACCTTTTCAGCCAGGTCCGCGGCGCGCGCGCGCACCATGAACACATGCATTCCTGTCTGCCTGGGCGTGAAGGTCACGGACCAGGGCAATCCGTGCGGATCCGGGCCGCGCGCTTTGAGCGACGCGCCCGCGATGCGATTGTCCTCGCGGAAAAGCTCCACGGCCGCGCCGCGCCCCTTGTTCACGCCCGCCAGCCACACATCCCCCGCAAGCGTCACAGGCTTGTTCACGAACGCCACATCGGGCGCATCCACATCGCCCAAGGACACATTCACATCAGGCCCGGGCGCGCCCAGAGCCACGGCATGAACGCGCACGCCGCCGGGCGGCGCGGGCGCCATGCCCGAGTTGTCCCGGCCATCCGTTATCAACACGATGTCCGTGAGCGGCAGGCCCTCGCCCGTTTCCGGATCCGCCAGCGATTCCATGATATATGTCGCCGGGCCATGCGGGAGTTTTGCCGCCAGAGAATCCGGACTTGCGGGCGCGACCGTGCGGCTGAACCCGAACGGCCATGTGCGCCCGGATTTCATTTTTTCGTGTATCAAACGCGCCGCATGCAGCGCGCGCACGAATCGTGTCCGCCCGCCGGATTCGTCTTCCAGAGACATGCTCTGCGAAGTGTCAACCAACACGGCCACGCGCCGCGGCACGGGTTGTTTTGTTGTGATGAAAAGCGCGGGATTGGCCGCGAGCAGCAGCAGACAGGCCATGGCTGCAAAGCGCAATGCGAGCGGAGCCAGAGGACCAGGAAACGCGACCCGGCGCAGATAGCGCCAGTACCAGAACAGCAGAAGCAGGCACAGCGCGCCAGCCGCGGCCAGCGCCCACCACGGCAACCCCAGAAACCTTATGTCCGCATTCCGCCAGTCCATGCCCGAATCCGCGCCCGAAACGATTTCCTCACATTATAGCAACACCGCGGAAAACCCGCGCATCATGCCGTGCGTGGCGCGCGCCGGGGTCGAGGAACAAGGAACCGCAACAATAAAAGAGCACCCCTGCTCGGGATGCCCGGTGTGTCGGTTGATTGAAGCCGGATTAGTGCGCTCCGGCTCGGCGCTCGTTCAGACGGCTTCTACGGACTTGACTTCGGGAACCTTTTCCTTGAGCAGCCTCTCCACGCCCAGTTTGAGGGTCATCTGCGCTCCAGGGCAGCCGTGGCATGCGCCCTGCAGGCGAACCTTGACCACGCCGTCTTCATCCACGCCCACCAGCTCGATGTCCCCACCGTCGGCCTGAAGCCGGGGCCTGATCATCTGTATGACTTCCTGCACTTTTTCTTTCATCTGTGTTGCTCCTTCCGCCGGTTTGTTTTGTCCCGGCGCATATTATGAGTTCAAATTCTAACGGATACAACATGCAAACGCAACTTCATGTTCCGGAATAATGTGATTATAGCACCATTTTGCCAATTAAGACTGTTTAGAAATGGTTCAAAAAATGATTTGTAATTTACCGTCTTGAACTTCCCATTTGTTTGAGTTCTTCTTAAGTGAATATTGTGTGACATTCCCGCACAATGCTCCACAATTAAATAATGCCGTCAATGATGCATTCCCATTTTCGTCAAATACCGGCTTTTCAAACAAAATTACGCCATAATGAATCATCCCTTTGCCGGGGCTTCTCAAAACCAGAGCATTCGACTTTTTTATTGTGCATGAAGAATCAACGATTCGTGATTCGGGAAACACTTTATCAGAGATCTCTGAAAAAGTCGCACCTGCCGCAGGTGGTATAATAGAAGAAAAACGGCAGGAGATAAGAGAATGCTATGTTCCCCGAGCAAGCAGATGAGC
>JAGUYV010000464.1 GCA_020061125.1 bacterium
CAAAAGTGAGGAAAAACACCGGGACTGGGTGCGTTTTGCGACAGCAAAACCTTGCCTGTCCCGCGTTTTTTCCGACGCCGGGACTTTTTCAACGGCCCCCTGTACCTGTTTTTTACGGCCGCCGGACTTTTTCAACAGCCCCAAAGCCCCATTGAATTTTCAACCGTGCAACGCGTTGACAAAATAGTTGCACTTTTGCTAAACTGTGCGCATCGAAGAGATTTCCGGTTCGCGGGTCAGGTCAAGCGAGGTGCGGTCATGGGCGAGGAAACCCTGTTTTCCAAAAAAATCATTACTCGAAACAAGGCGTTTTTCCTGGATTTGAAACAGAACGACAACGGAAAATTTCTCAAGGTAACGGAAAACAACGGCAGCAAGCGCAGTTTCGTGTTCATCCCCGAAGAAGGACTCAAGGAATTCAGCGAATCCATCACCGAGATCATCAGCGGCCATTTTCAGGTGTAGCCGGAATCGCCAGCGCAAGCAAATGTTCGCCCGAAAAGAATCGAATACCTGTTTCTGTGACTGTGTTCGTGCAGCAATTTGACTGCAAACCGCAAAATAATTTCCAGCCAGATCTCCACGGAATATGGTATACTTGGCTTCAGGGTGAAAAGCACGGCGCACACGGCACAATAAGGAGAAACCATCCAAATCTGCTATTGCTGTGATGCGGCTGGGAGCCTGCGTTGGGGATCCGTTTAATGAAGCTGCAACACACGAAACATTCACTGCAACGCAACCACGGGGCAGGGCGGCTTCTACGCGCCGAGTCCGCGTACAACAAATGTCCCTGCTTTAAATGTATGCGAGAGCTGTATTGCTCCTCAAACGCCAACACAACTACATATAGATGTGGGAAATAAAAGAGCACGATGATAAGAGACTAATATATGATGATAGATACATCAAATGAAAGTCAAATTGCATATGTTATGGTCATATCTATTACTATATTTTCTGTGATCGGTCATATTTTTCGACTATATTTGTTAAAACATTATGGTGAAATAGCAACCGAGTTGGGAATCGTTAAAGATTGGAGAATTGGTGTTGATGGCAACTTTATTAAATTTCTCATTTTTGGAAGACGCAATGTAAACTCACGATATATTGCTATTTGTAGAGCTATATTGATTGTTTCTTTTATTGTATTTATGGTATGTTTCTATATGTTATTTTTGCATACAAAGATTGGATTTATTTTGTTTGTTGTATTGTTCATTATATCAATGATGAGAAAATATGTGTAATAAATAATACATTGAGAATTATGTTGAGAATTATGTTGAGAATTATCGAAACACCATACTAATTAGAAAGCCATGTATTGAAAAATCGAATCAAATTGAGGTCGTTTATCGCAAGATGAAGCTGCAACACACGACACATTCACTTAAACGCAACAACAGCATAGGCTGCAACTGTGCCTGAATTCGCGCATATCAAACAGTAAGCGTGGGGCTGTTGAACAACCCCCGACAGAAATAGGCTACTCTGCGATATTCACCATCCGTACGCCATGCGCCGGGCAATAGCTGCGACCTGCGATAATTTCGCGAAAACGCAATAGAAGGACTTACAAGGGCCTCCAGCGCCGCCAGAACGCGCCGCAAAGAGGCCGCGAGCCTCTTGAGATTGATGGCTGCGGCGGTGAGACAGGCCTGAATTTCCACATTGGCCATGCCGCGGCGGGCGGCGCGCCGCAATCCATGCGGCCATCAGTGTTCGCGCAAGGCCAGGGCTTTGTCATCCGCTTCTGAATGCGTATAATTCCACAAATCAGACCGGACCGGGAAACGGGCGCATGCATCGCGCGGTCCGGCAACCCCAAAAGGAGCAGGAAACCATGGACCAGACATTGATGGCAGAAGTGGAACGGCTCAAGGAGTTTTTCGACGCTGTGGACAAAGAGCGGGAAATCGCTTACGACACCGCGCGCACGCTGCGGCGCCGGTCCGTGAAACTGGTGCGGGACTTGCAGCGGCAGATGGATGTGGATGTGGAAAAGGAACTGGCCGAATGCCGCGTGCTGGCCGTGCAACTGTCGCAAACGCCGAACAAATTCGGGTTTGTGGAAGAGGCGCTGCAGGAATACGCCGAGGCGGCGCTGACTTATTCATTTCTATTCGGCAAACCCGCACCCACGCAGGCGGACCTGGGCTGCACCGAACGCACTTACGCGCTCGGCCTTTCCGACGCCATCAGCGAACTGCGCCGCCGCATTCTCACGCTGCTGCGCCAGGACGACATCCAGGGCGCCACGGCCATGTTCGATCTCATGGACGATTATTACCACATGATTCTGGTCTTCGATCATACCGACGCAGTGTTGCCCCTGCGCCGCAAGCAGGACGCCCTGCGCGCGGTGACCGAACGCACGCGCGCCGACATCACCAGCATCATCTGCCAGAAACGGCTCGAGGAAAAGATTCCCGGCTTTGAAACGCGCCTGGACTCGGAACCCGAACCCGAAGCCGGGGAATGAGCCGTCGCGCCAACGGCGCGATATTGCGGTTTTTTTATGAAATCATGGCGCACCGGAATGCTGCGCCGCGGCTCACTGGCGGTCCCGCTTGAGCAGCTTGGACACCGAGTCCGTGAGGGTGTTCAACTCGAACGGCTTGGTGATGTACTTTCGCGCGCCGTCCACGAATCCTTTGACTTTTGCGTCCAGTCTTGTGGTGCCCGAGAGAATCAGCACGGGCGTGTTGCATGTCATGTCGTTCCGCTTGATCATGCGGCACAGTTCATATCCGTCGCCGTCGGGCAGGGTCAGGTCAAGGACAATCAGGTCCGGCACGGTCTGGGAAAGATAAAGTTCGGAGTCCCTGAAGCTCAAGGCTGTGTCCACGAGGTACCCCTCCGGTTCCAGGGTGTCTCGCACAAGCTCCACCACATCCGGGTCGTCATCAATCACAAGAATTCGATATTTTGTCTCGGTCATGTCCCACGCCCGCGCATTTGAATGTAATATCAACATGTTTATTACCCAGTTTCAACAGCGTCTAAACATGTAAATCATAAAAAAATTTGTTCCGGTTGACCGCCAACTTTTTTCAAATCCTGTTGTATCCCGCGCCGCGCGACTTATATAGTATATTGACCGGAAGTGCGCACGCGCCCTCAAGGTCGAATAACGGCAATTTTACCGTATCTGAAGGTTTGCGCTTATGAAAGCAGTCATTGCGCTCGCGGATGGGACGATTTACGAAGGCCGCAGCTTCGGCGCCACCGGCATCGCCGGGGGCGAGCTGGTGTTCAACACAAGCATGAGCGGGTACCAGGAGATTCTCACGGATCCGTCCTACAGGGGGCAGATCGTGACCATGACCTACCCGTTGATTGGGAACTACGGGGTCAATCCCGAGGATGTGGAATCCTCGGGGCCGCAGGTGCAGGGTTTCATCGTGCGCGAGAACAGCGTGGTGCGCAGCAACTGGCGCGCCACCAGAACCCTGGACGAGTATCTGGACGATCACAACATCATGGGCGTGGACCTGGTGGACACCCGCGCCATCACCAGGCACATCCGCGACCACGGGGCGCAGAACGCCGTGATTTCCACCACGCGCAAAACCCCGGAGCAGCTTGTGCGCATGGCGCGCGAGTGGCCGGACATGGCCGGGCTGGACCTGGTGCGCGATGTGTGCGTGGACAAGCCCACGGACTGGAACCGCTCGGGCCGGTTCCGCGTGGCCGTGCTGGACTGCGGCGTGAAGTACAACATTCTGCGCGAACTGCAAAAGCGGGGCGCGCGGCTCAAGCTGTTTCCCGCTCACGGAGATCTCAAGGATATCCTCAAATTCAAGCCACACGGGGTTATGCTTTCCAACGGGCCGGGCGACCCGGACGCCGTGCCATACGCCGTGGACACCGTACGAGAGCTTGTGGGCCGGCAGCCCATGTTCGGCATTTGCTTCGGACACCAGATCCTGGGCCTGGCCATGGGAGGCAACACCTACAAACTCAAATTCGGGCACCGCGGAGCGAACCACCCGGTCAAGGACATGCGCACCGGCAAGGTGCACATCACGGTCCAGAACCACGGATTCTGCGTGGACCTGGATTCCCTGGACAACGCCGCGGACATCGAGGTCACGCATCTGAATCTCAACGACAACACCGTGGAGGGCATCAAGCACAAAAAGCTGCCCATCTTCTCGGTGCAGTTTCACCCCGAGGCCTCGCCCGGCCCGCACGACACGCTCTACATGTTCGATGAGTTCATGGCTGCGGTGGAAAAAACGAATGCGTAGGGAGTCGCGAGTAGCGTGTAGCGTGTGGGAAAGGCAAAGGCGTAGGGAGTAGCAATACAAAAATAAACAATTTTTCAGGCAACAAAGAAAGAAGTTTTGGAGTACATAGGAATCAGGCAAACGAAGAAGCGAGGGCAAAGAAAACATTTTTTGAAGATTTGGATTCATTCGTGACCATTCGCGATCTGCATTTCGCGCCAGGCACACCGCTCCAGGCGCTGTCTTTTTAAGGAAGTTGACCGATGCCAAAACGCACTGACATTAAAAAAATACTGGTGATCGGCTCCGGCCCCATCGTAATCGGCCAGGCCTGCGAGTTCGACTATTCCGGCACCCAGGCCTGCCGCGTGCTCAAAACCGAGGGGTACAAGGTCGTGCTCATCAACAGCAACCCGGCCACGATTATGACCGACCCGATCATGGCGGACCGCACTTACATTGAGCCGATTACGCCCGAAGTGGTGGCGGAGGTCATTAAAAAAGAGCGGCCGGACGCACTGCTGCCCACGCTCGGCGGCCAGACCGCACTGAACTGCGCCGTGGATGTGGCCGACATGGGCGTGCCCGAAAAATACGGCGTGGAATACATCGGCGCCAGCGTGCATTCCATCAAAAAAGCCGAGGACCGGGACCTGTTCAAAAAGGCCATGTCCAGCATCGGCCTCAAGGTGCCGCCAAGCCGCCAGGTCAACAACATGAAGGACGCCCTTGCCGCGGCCGCGGAGATCGGGTTTCCCATCATCATCCGGCCCTGTTTCACGCTCGGCGGCGCGGGCGGCGGCGTGGCCTACAACATCGAGGAGTTCGAAGCCCAGGCCGAAAAAGGCATGGACGCCAGCCCGTATCACGAAATCCTCGTGGAGCAGTCCGTGCTGGGCTGGAAGGAATACGAGCTGGAAGTCATGCGCGACCGCAACGACAATGTGGTCATCATCTGTTCCATCGAGAACTTCGATCCCATGGGCGTGCACACGGGCGACAGCATCACCGTGGCCCCGGCCCAGACGCTCACGGACAAGGAATATCAGGCGCTGCGCGACTACTCCATCGCGTGCATCCGCGAGATCGGCGTGGACACGGGCGGCTCCAACATCCAGTTCGCCGTGAATCCGGACAACGGCGATGTGGTCATCATCGAGATGAACCCGCGCGTGAGCCGCAGCTCCGCGCTTGCGTCCAAGGCCACGGGGTTTCCCATCGCCAAAATCGCGGCCAAGCTCGCCATCGGCTACACGCTCGATGAAATTCCCAACGACATCACCCGCATGACCCCGGCGTGCTTCGAGCCGACCATAGACTACTGCGTCACCAAGATTCCGCGCTTCACTTTCGAGAAATTCCCCGGCTCCGTGCCCGTGCTCACAACGGCTATGAAATCCGTGGGCGAAACCATGGCCATCGGCCGCACCTTCAAGGAGTCGCTGCAAAAGGGGCTGCGCTCCCTAGAAACCGGATTCAGCGGACTGAACAGCCCGGATGACGCATACACGGACGACGAACTTGCGGACAAACTGCGCACGCCCAACCCGGACCGCATGCCGTGCCTCAAGCTGGCCATGCTGCGCGGATGGAGCGTCGAGCAGATTCAGAAGCTCACCTGCATAGACCCTTGGTTCCTGCACAACATGAAGGAAATCGTGGACTTTGAAACCGGAATGCCCCGCCGCGTGGAGCGATGCCGCACGGACCGGGCCAGAGCGGAGTTCATCCGCGAAGCCAAGCGCCTCGGGTTTTCCGATAAGCAACTGGCGCCGCTTTTCAAGATCAATGAATACAAGTTCCGCAAGCTGCGCAAGAAACTCGGAGTGGAGCCGGTGTTCAAGCTCGTGGACACCTGCGGCGCAGAGTTCCAAGCCTATACGCCCTATTATTATTCAAGCTACGAACTGGAAAACGAAGGCCGGGCGTAGCGCGAACCGGGTCCGATGAAGAGCCTGGAGGGTGTGTCAAAACGGAATCCGGACAGGCAGGCGCTGTGATCGCAGCAAAGCGCGGCGGCACAATATCCCGCGCGTTTCAATTCATCCCGCTTACCATATATCACATAAATCATGAGCAAGGCCGGGAATTCAGTCTTCCTGGAAATGCCAGAGGTTTTCGTGGCGCAGAGTTGCGTTGGGGTCAACGCCGAGCGCTTTCTTGAAATGAGAATCGGCGCGGGCCTCGTCACCGAGCTTCATGCAGACGATGCCCATGTGATTGTGCGCGGGCGCATTTCGGGGATTGATTTCGAGCGCGCGGTTCAGATGGCGCGCCGCGGCTTGGTAATCGCCTCTGTGATGGCGGCAGATGGCCAGTCCCTGGTGCGCGTTGGCCAGGGCGGGATTCAATTCCAGCGCCTTTTGGAAAAGGGATTCGGCTTTCTCGATGTCGCCGAGATTGCGTCCGTGCAGAATGCCGAGGCGGCACAGGGCGTCTGCATGGTCCGGGGCGATTTGCAAAGTCTTCTCGAACACAGTCCGCGCCTGCTCGTGATTTCCCGAATACGCAAGAATTTTTCCCAGATTGTTGAACACATCGGCGTCGCCCGGCCGCTCGCCGAGCAGTTGTTTGAACACGGCCGCGCTTTGCGGGTACCGGCCCAGTCGCAGCAGGCACACGCCGCGATTGTACCGTGCCAGGGAATGGCCCGGTTCGGCCTGAAGCACGCGGTCAAAGCAATCCAGCGCGCGTTCATATTCTCGTTCGCGCCCGAGATTCAAGCCTTCCAGAAACAAAGCGCGCACATCCATGATGTCACATTATACAAAGGATTGAAGCCAATGGCATGACTGGTTCATGAAACGCCGCAACAAACCGCGCCATGCTCTTTCTCCCTGCCTCCCCGCGATTTGCATGTTTTTGAATTTGTTTTTGTATTCGCTCTCGAATTCGCATTTGCATTGCTTTTGCTTTTGCGGAAGACGGAAGACGGAAGACGGTTACTTCCACAGCGGAGCGGGATCTTTGGGGAAGGACACCTTGCCGGATTCGATGCCGAAGCACAGAACGGCGAAGCGGTGCACGAAGAACCCGGAGCGGCGTTCCTCGAAGATTGCGCCGTTGATGAAGAGGCGTTTTGAGTCCGGGGACCAGAACGGGCGGCAAGTGCCGCAGATGAAATTGGGCACGGGTTTGCTGGATTTCACGATGGCGCGCTTTTGGGGATCCGCGACGAGGATTTTGAGGCCCGTGGGGTCCGTGGCCGGGTTGGCTGCGCTCTGGTCGGGAATTCTCGGAACCGCGGCCAGGGCCGCGAGGCGGCCGTCATGGCTCCAGGCGGGAAGCACGCGCTCAATGGGCGGCCCTGCGGGTATGCGGGTCTGAATGCCATCGGCGATATTGGTGAATGTAATGTTGAACCCGTCCACGGACACTGCGGCGCTGCCGTCCGGAGATATGTCGAACATCTGTCCCCAATCCGCATTTCCGGGCATTGGCGCGATGGCCCCGGAGTGCGGGTCCAGCCGGTAGGTGAGGCGCATGTCGTGGTTTTCCGGCGCGTAGCCCGTGAACAGCAGGGCGGGGGTGGAATCCCACGCCAGCGCTCCGGGTCCGAGAGCGGGGTAGAGATCCGCGGCGTTGATTTCGCGCACATTGTTCAACGCACAGTCTGACACGAATAGCCGGAACGCGCCGGGCCGGTCCTGTTGCGGATCGGCATTGGCGCGCGCGTAGGGATCGAGGCCGGGCTGCCTGCCCTGGGTTTTGAGCATAGGCGCTCGCGAGCAAGCGAACGCGGCCCACCGGCCGTCAGGCGATGCAGCCAGGCTGCGCACCGTGCATTGTTTGATCACATACTCATTGAGTTGGGACCCGTCTTTTGTGAGCAACACCATGCGATCCGGGAGGCGCGCGGCAAGAATGTTGTTTCCGCACGCCGCGGGCGGGATGGCGCGCACATCCTCAAATTCCAGCATGAAACGGGCGGATCCCGCGGTTTCGCCGGGATTCACAATGCGCCAGTTCAAGGAAAAGCGGTGCGCGCGCGCTGCCGCGCGGATGGGCGCTGGAAGCAGGTCCATTTCCTGGCGAGGCATGACAGGGAGTTTAGCGTTCACCGTCAGCAGGGCCGTGCTTTCTGGAATAAGCGCGACAGCCAGAACGCCGGGCACGGGGCGCATCAAAAACCAGGTGTAGCCCCCGGCGATGGCCAGAAACAGGAACACAAAAACCGCCGCCAGCAGCGGCAGGGAACGGGTGCGTTTGGATTCCGTGTCTTGCACGGGATTATTGTCCCCCAAAGAACGGGGCGGGTCAAGAGCGCCCCGGCGCGAGCACGCATACCGCGCCCGCGGCAAGGACCGCGCAGCAAAGCCACAGCGCGCCGGACACCCCGGTGAGCGGGATGATGATCG
>JAGUYV010000174.1 GCA_020061125.1 bacterium
ATCCTGGCCCTGGCCGACAGGCCCCCGCGCATCGTTCAGGCCGGACTGCGCAGCATGTGCACCGAGGAATGGAACCTGTCTCGCCGCTCCCGCTCCGTGACCTCGTTCCTGGCCAAAGACAACATGAGCGGCAAAGCGCCCGCACACAAGATTTTGAGCGCGCTCTCGCGCGATGTGTATGTCACCATTGATTTGGACGCGTTCGACCCCAGCGAAATGCCGGGCGTGGGCACGCCCGAGCCGGGCGGCCTCACCTGGGCCTGGGTCAACGATCTTCTCGGCCTGGTCGCCGCCAAGCGCAACATCGTCGGCTTCGACATCGTAGAACTCTGCCCCATCGAGGGCCAGAACATCTCCGAATTCTTCGCCGCGAAACTGACTTATAGAATCATGGGGTTGCTGGTGTAATGCGCCTTGATGTGGAAAGAGATTTTGTTTGGAAGTAAAATACAAGTACGGATGATACTATTGCACACAGGAGGGGTCATGCCGGAAATTTGCCTCAAACTCCACATAGAAAGCCTGGACGAAGGCGGATATGTTGCAACAAGCCCCAACCTTCCTGGACTTGTCGCACAGGGTAGAACACTTTCTGAAACACTGGAAATTGCTCAAGATGTTGCGAGAAAATTGATTGAGTCATACGAAGAACACGGAGACCCCTTGCCGCCAGGCCTGCAAAAGCCCGGAAAGAAGCTAAACATTGACATAGCCGTCGGAATTGCATGATGGGCCAGCTTGCCGGATTCACATATAAAGACATCATTGGCAAATTGAAAAAACTTGGTTTTGAATTTGATAGAAATGCCAAGGGAAGTCATGAAATCTGGAGAAATCCCCAAACAAGGGCGAGAACAACCATTCCGAATCACCCTGGAGACATTCCAGAAGGAACAGTTCGCAATATTATTCAACAGGGCATGATCAGCAAAAGAGCTTTTCTGGATATCTAACTGACAAACTCAATTACACCCAAAAATCATCGTCAGGTCATCAAAAATCCTTCTGCAAATAAGTCCGCGCGCGCACCGTGGCGTCCCCGATGCGCAGGTCGAGATCAACCTGTTGCCTGATTTCCGGACATTGCTCGAATTTTTCGAGGCGGGCGATTTCGTGCTCGCCAAGGCCGAGCAGGGCCATGCCGGACAGAACCGCGCCCGATTCGCGGCGCATGAAGTGCATTTGCTTTCCGTCAATTTCCGCGTACCCGCGCGAGAATCCCGCTGCCAGGGCCGGAGCCATGGCCACGCGCCGGCCCAGCACATGCGCGGCGATGTCAGGATCCATGAGGGAACCGCACACGAACGCCACGGCGTCCGCGCGGCGCGGGTCCACTGGCGCGCCCTCGGGGTGCAACACCACCGCGAAAATGTCTCGTATCAGCGTGACCTGATATGGCATGGGGCGTGTTCAAAATCCTTTACTGAATTCATCATCTCAAAGCGCTTCATTTTTTCAGCCTGAACCGCCGCAGGAACATGCCCGTGACATCGCCGGCCTCGGGCACTTTGAACACCCTGCACGCTGCCAGAAACACCGCGCCGCCCAGGACCATGATGCCGAGCACCTGCACGGAGGGGTCCATGTTCTTCATGAAAAACGCGGCGGCCGCCACCGCGGCGCTCATGACCAGCGTGGCCAGAGTCACGCGCGCGAAACCGTCCCACACGCGCCCCATGTCGAAATCCGGCATGCGCTTGCGGAACAGGATCAGCAGGGCGACGAGGTTGAAAAGCGTGGCCAGGGAGATGGCCAGGGCGATGCCCTGATGCTCAAGATGCTGTACGGCAACTCCGGCATAATAGAACGGAGACACATGCGACACGAACACCAGCGCCTTGATGGCGGGATTGGCCATGTCCACCACGGGCTGCACAAGGCCCACGCCCATGGGAATGATGATCAGCAGCACGCTCGTAAGCGCCACCAGGAACGGGGTGCGCGTGTCCTGCATTGAGAAGAAACCGCGGGTCACCATCTGGATGGCGGTGTGGCCGGCCAGGCCGATGGAGTAATACAGAAGTACGCCGCGCGTGTCCAGGCAGTCGGCCATGGTGAATTCGCCGCCGCCGAACAGCAGGCGCACGATGGGCATTCCGAGCAGGATGAACCCGGCGGTGCACGGCAGCGAAAACACGAAGGTGGAGCGGATGCCGCGCGCCAGCGTGCCGTGGAACTCGCCCCAGCGCTCACCCGCGGCCTGCGCGCTCATGGTCGGAAACGCGGCCATGGCCAATGCGTTTCCGAACACCCCCAGCGGCAGCAGCAGCAGGCGCACGCCGTACTGTAGCGAAGTCACCGACCCGTGGCTGAACAGGGAGCCGAAGGTGATGGGCAGCACGAACAGATTGATCTGCGACAGACTCATGCCCAACATGGCGGGCAGAAACAGCGCCAGCGCGCGTTTCACATTTGGATCCCCTGGCCCCGAACGCACATGGTACCGCAGCCCCTTTCGGATCATCACCGGGAACTGAACCAGAACCATGGACCCCGCGCCCACAAGCACGCCATAAGACAGTCCCTTGATGCCCATGCGCCCGTGCAGGATGAACGCCGCGCCGATGATGCCGAGATTGTGCAGGCTCCACGCCAGAGCCGGGGTGGAGAAATGATCCTTGGACTGCAGCACCGCGTTGCACAGCGCGGCCGTGGCCGTGAAAATCACCATGGGGAAGATGATGCGCATGATGTCCACGCACAGCGCCTTGGTCTGCGGCTCGTTGCGGAACCCCGGCACGATGATGTCCGTCAACTGCGGCGCGAACACCATGCCCAGCACGATGCCTGGAACCACCACCAGCATGAGCACATTCCACACGCCGCTCGCCAGCCGCCACGCGTCCTCTTCCTGCTTCTTCTCCAGCAGGCCAGAGAACAGGGGAATGAACGCGGCGCTCAACGCGCCTCCCGACGCCAGCACATACAGCAGATCCGGCACCGTGAACGCGCCTATGAACGCATCCGTCTCCCACCCGCGGCCGAAATAATACGCGATCACCTTGTAACGAAGATACCCAAGGATGCGGCTGATGATCATGCCGAACATCACAATCGCCGCGGCACGCTTTACTGTCTTGATGGCTTTGTCGCTCACTTTGCAACGCTCCCGCGCCCGCGCAGCATTCCGGAACAGGAACCAGCCCGGCGCAATGGCTGGCATTTCTCACATCATCACATTGTATATCTCTTTTGCATAAGTTCTATGCGTGAGCCATGATTCATCAATTGATGATTTGTCCAATAAAGGCTTAACAAGCATCCGTAGCCTTACGGCGGCCGCGCCGTCAATCATACTCGTTCGGCTGCGGGGCGCCGATTTTGAGGAGCACGGCGCCGTGCGCGGGCACGGTTATGGTGTGCGAGCCTTCGATGAAACCCGTATCTCGTCTCCGCCACAGATCGCGCACGGGCTGCGTGACGGCCGGATCCAGGCCGATGTCCGCCACCCGGTAAGTGATGTCCGCGTCCTGCACGAACCTGTTGAACAGGCCCACGGCCACTGTACCGTCGTAAAGCGGCCGCGCCCACACTTCGAGCAGCATGCCCGCATCCGCGACCCTGCGGCCCTGCTTTCCGAGCGGGTCCTGGTTCACGGCCAGGACTTCGGGGTTGGTGAGCAAGTCCTTCGTAAACTGGTCCATGTCCGTCATGTCGCAGCCGATGAGCAGCGGGGACGCAAGCATGCTCCACAGGGAGATGTGCGTGATCTGCTCATTGGGGGTGAGGCGCGTGGGATGGATGCTTGGCCCCCAGCCCACTTTGCCGACCACGAGCATGTCCGGGTCGTTCCAGCGGCCGGGTCCGGCGTGGGACTCGATGCCGTTCTGGCTGAAGCCGATGCCGGCCATGCTCTCCCAGGTGTCCACGATGTCGCCGGTGGTGCGCCACAGGTTGCCGCCCACCTCGGCGCCCCATTCCCAGACATTGCCCATGCCGTACTGGCACAGGCTGTACACGATGTCGCGGCTGGCTTTGTCCAGGGCGTCGCGCATCACGAAATAGGGTTTCATGAGTTCCTCGCGGCTGTCGTCCTTTGCGATGATCCGGTACGAGCACCAGTCGTGCTTGAGGTAGTCAATGCCCCAATCGGCCCAGGTGGCGGCGTCTATGTGCTCGTGCTCCCATGAGCCAGGATATCGTGCGCAGGTTTCCGGGCCGGGCGAGGAGTAGATGCCGAGTTTGAGGCCCAGGGAATGGACATGGTCCGCGAGCGCCTTCATGTCCGGAAATTTTTCATTGGTGCGGAGCACTCCCGAGGCGTCGCGCGCGCCCTCCCACGCGTCGTCTATGTTGATGTATTGGAAACCCACGGAGGCCAGGCCTGAAGCGTGCATGGCCTCCGCGGCGGCGCGCACCTTGTCCTGGGTTACGGAGGTTCCCCACACATTCCACGAGTTCCAGCCCATGGGCGGAGTGAGCGCGAGCCTGTGCGTTCCGCCGGCGATTTTGAGTTTCCGTTGAGCAACTGCGCCCGAGGCGTCGGTGACTTTGAGCGCAACCATGGTTTCGCCGCCGCCCTGCAGCGCGCCGGAGATGATGCCCGTGGCCGGGTCCAGGGAAAGGCCCGCGGGCAGATTGGCTGCCTCAAATTTCAGGGGCGCTTTTCCCGTTGCCGGGATGCGGAACAGGAACGGGCGGCCCGGTGTCGCGCCGGTCACGCGCGGGCCATGGATGCCGATGGCGGTGAAGTCCGTATGCGCGATTTCCATGGATGCGGTCTCCTCGAAAGCGGCGATGGTCACGGAAGCCTCCATGCCGGGTTTGACCTTGAGCAGCGCTCCGGCCCAGTCCGCCGCCGCATTTCCGGCTCCGATAGCGCGCACAGTGAGAAACATCTGTCGCGCGCCCGCGCAGTCCGCTTCGATAATACGCGGCGCTTGCCCCTTGCTCACCGGTTCGGACTCCGCGGCCTTTTTGCCGTCCAGCCACACCTCGAACACCACAGGGCCGGACGAACCCGAAAAGTCGTTCACGCCAACCATGGACGCGAACCGCTCGGCCGCGCCGCCGAGGTTCACCACCAGCACGCTTGACGGGAATCCGCCCAGGCCGTGCTGATAGATTACGCCCTTGAGCATGATGGGGCCGCCGGACGACGACTTGTTCACGGGCATTCCCGGAGTGCGGCCCGGTCCCACCAGATCGTCGAGCCACACCGCGCCTTTGGGCGGATTGGGCGCACGGAATGCGGCCTCTCCCAGCGCCAGCGCGCTTGCCGCCATGCACGCCGCGGCAAGCAGCGCTCCGATAATCATGCCGATCAGTTTCTTCATCATGGTTCTCCCGTCTGTTGTTTCATGTTATTTTTCCGCTGATGGCGCCATGGTGAAAAGCGCGAACTCGGCCAGCGTGGGCGCCACGCGGTATTGCGAGAAACGGATGCGCACCCGGCTCGCTGTCACCGGCTCGAACTGCACGAACCTCTTGTAGCCCACGGTTGTGCCCGAAGCGATTTCCGTCCATCGGCCGTTGATTTCCGCGTCCAGGGCGAAAGCCTCGATGCGCTGCCCGGAGGCGATGTGCTCCTGGAACATGGCGATGTCGAACGCGGCAGGCGCGGGCAATGTGTATTCGAGCGAAATCTCGCCCGCGCCTTCCGGCCCCTGCCAGAAGGTGTCCTGGTCTCCGTCAATGGCCGCGGCTTCGCCCTGCGCTCCGGCAAGGAAATTCCGATCATATATGGCGTCAATGCGTTTTCGCAGGGATTTGAGCGCCTTGATGTCGTTTTTGTGAATGAGTCCGTCCGGCCCGGGCGGAATGTTCAGCAGGAGTTGCGCATTGCCCCCCACGGTGTTGAACCAGATGTGGAACAATTGGCTGTTGGTTTTCACGAGGTAATCTTCGCCGGGATGGTAGAACCAGCCGGGGCGGATGGATGTGTCGGCCTGGGCCGGATACCAGCGCAGGGTGTCGCCATTTTTCGCCGCGGCCATCAGATGCGCACGGCCGCCCGGAACCATATCTCCGGCCGGGGTGCTGACCGGCAACACACTCCACTGCGTGTCCGGGTTTTCACCCGCCTCGTTGCCGATCCAGCGCACATCCGGACCGTAGATGGACATGGCCGCCTGGGGCTGAAGTTCGCGCACGGTGGCGAAAATCGTGTCCCAGTCGTACGCTACGCCCTGGCAGCGCGGATCCGGATCCATGGCGGAACCGCACGCGCCGTCCATCCAGACTTCATGGACCGGGCCGTAGCCTGTGAGCAACTCGCGCAACTGGTTGTCATAGTATGTGTCGTATTCGGACGAGCCGAACAGGGTGGAATTGCGGTCCCAGGGTGAGAGGTAGAGCCCGAACTTGAGGCCGGATTCGCGCGCGGCGTCCGCGGCCTCGCGCACCACATCGCCGCCGCCGTTTTTCCACGGGCTGTTCTTCACGGAATGCTCCGTGAAAGCGCTGGGCCAGAGGCAGAACCCGTCGTGATGCTTGGCCGTGAGGATCATTTGCGTCATGCCCGCATCCCTGATCACGGCGGCCCACTGGCGCGCGTCCAGCTTTCCCGGGTTGAACAGCGCCGGGTCCTCGGTTCCCCTGCCCCACTCCCTGTTGGTCATGGTGTTCATCCCGAAATGGATGAAGGCCGTGTATTCCTCGCGCTGCCAGGCGATCTGCCTCGGGTGCGGCGTCACGGATGCGGCTTTGCGCATGACCTGCTCTTCGGTGTCGGAGGGTTCGAGCTTCACAAAGTATTCCGCCCGGCACGGCGCGCCGCATAGCACAAGCACAGCCGCAATCAACATTGATTTCAGGATGTGGTTCATCACCGTCTCCTATGATTCACTCCGCGGTAATGTTGCTCATGGCCGCATCCACGGTGTAGACCGCACCGGGCACGGTTGCGATTTCAAGGATTTTGCCCCTGTACCTGACCTTGAGCGTCCGCCCCGCCAGAGAGCGGATGCGCGCCGCGGTCAAGGCGCCGTTGTCCCAGGCCAAATCCACCTCGAAACCGCCGCGCGCGCGCAGTCCGGATATGCGGCCTTCGGCCCACGCGCCAGGGAGCGCGGGCAGCAAGTCCAGCGCGCCCGCGTGGCTCTGCAGCAGCATCTCCGCGATGCCCGCGGTGAACGCGAAGTTTCCGTCAATCTGGAACGGAGGGTGCGCGCCGAAAAGATTCTTGTACACGCCGCCCCCGCCGCCGTACGCCACATAATCGTTTTCCGCGAGCTTGAGCATTTTGTCCGCGAGGCGCAGGGCGCGGTCCCCGTCTCCGAAACGCGCCCACTGGCTGATTTTCCATCCCAGGGACCACCCCGTGCCGCCGTCCCCTCGCAAATCCAGCGCCGTGCGCGCGGCGTCAAATAGCAACGGATTCTCCGCGGTGATCTGGCGTCCGGGGTGAACGCCGAACAGATGGCTGAAATGCCTGTGGCGCGGGTCCTCGCCTTCGAGGCCGTGGCTCCATTCGCTCAACGCGCCCTGGTCCGTGATGCGGTACGGCATGAGCCGCGCACGGGCGCTCTTGAGCTGATCGCGAAACGGTTCGTCGGTGTCAAGAATTTCCGACGCCTCAATGACATTCGTGAACACATCCCACGCGATGGCCAGATCCATGGCCGCGCCAGCGCTCACCGCGGCGAGCGCGCCTCCGCTCGTCTTGAATTTGTGTTCCGGGGAAGTGGAGGGATTCGTGGTCAGAAAGCCCGTTTGCGGATCCGCGACAAGCCAGTCCAGAAGGAACTCGGCCGCGCCCTTCATGAGCGGGTATGCCTCGCGTTCGAGGAAAGCGGCGTCCTGCGTGTATTCGAAATGCTCCCACAGGTGGCGCGACAGCCATGCGCCGCCCATGGGCCAAAGCGCCCAGACCGGATCGCCCTCGCCGTATGCGCCCACGGGCGCGCTCTGCCGCCACAGATCCGTGTTGTGGTGCGCAACCCAGCCGCGCGCGCCGTAGTTCACCCGCGCGGTTTCCGCTCCGTTCACAGCCAGTTCGGAGATCATTTTCATAAGCGGCTCGTGGCACTCGGAAAGGTTCGCAACCTCTGCGGGCCAGTAGTTCATTTCCGTGTTGATGTTGATGGTGTAATTGCTGTTCCAGGGCGGCTGGATCATGTCGTTCCAAATGCCCTGCAGATTGGCGGGCTGCGTTCCGGGCCGTGAACTGGAAATCAGCAGGTAGCGCCCGAACTGGAACATAAGCTCCACGAGATCCAAATCCGCCGCGCCGTATTTTTGCACGCGCTTGTATGTTGGCATTTTTCCGGCGTTTTGCGGAGCCGCCCCAAGGTCCAGCTCAACGCGCGAGAATAAGGAGGCGTAATCCGTGGTGTGCCGTCTGATCAGATCGTCGAAAGACTTTTCCGCGGCGGCGTCGAGCTGGCGGCGGGACTGCTCCGCGGGGTCTTTGCCCTGCGCAACCGGGGATTTGTCAAACCCGTTGAAACTGGTGGCCGCGCACAGGATGAGCAACGCCGAATCCGCGCCTTTGATGTGGATTCCCTTATCGTCAACTGACACAGCGCCGTTGTCCGCGATGGCGCGGGCGTGGATTTCAAAAGTCATGCCCTCGCCGCTTTCGCCGTCCGAATAAACCACCGGATCTGCTTTGGAATGGCCGCCCGGATCCACATGCGCGGGCGCTTTGCCGTGCAGGACCAGTGTGTTTCCATCGGCGCGTACGGAGCGCCGCAGCAGACTCTGCAATTCCGCGTCCAATGAGATCATCCCCGGCCTGTCCGCCTCGAAACGCATAACGATGGCCTGATCGGGAAATGAGGAAAACACAATGCGCTTGTAAGTGACGCCATCCTTGATATACCGGGTTTCCGCGGTGGCCGTGGAAATGTCGAGGGAGCGCATGTACCGGCCCTGGTCAACGCCCTTGCCGTGCGCCATGTTCACAATCAGATCGCCCATGGCCAGATAAGGCTGCGTGAACGGCCCCATCATTTGCTTGCTCAACCAGTCGGCCTCGACGAAACGGCCGGAGAACACCAGCTTGCGCACCTGCGGCAGCGCCTTTTTCGCGCCGGGATTGTTCCAGTCCCGCGGCCCGCCCGCCCACAGGGTGTCCTCGTTGAGTTGCAGGCGCTCGCGCGCCACGCCGCCGAAAACCATGGCCCCGAAGCGGCCATTTCCGATCGGCAACGCCTCGGTCCACCTGTCCGCGGGCTGGCTGAATGTGATGGAAAGATCCGCGGCAAAGCATGGAAACGGCACCGCCGCAAACAAAATGAAAAGGCAAAATACACGGGACATGAATCCGCGCAACGCAATCACTGCTTCGCCCTCTTAGGCACGATGCGGAACGCCCATTCGTGGACGCCGGACTTGATCAGGTACTGGTCCAGGGGCCATGCGCCCCAACTGTCGTCACCGCCCACGCCCATCTGCCTGCCGTCTATGTTGATGATGTAATTACCCTGGCCTTTCAGTTCGTGGGGATGTTTAGCGGTTTCGAGCTGTCCCATGGGATAGGGCCACACGCTGAAATTGAGCAGGGGCGCGCCCTCGAAGCGCAGGCTTGCCCCTGACACATTCGTGAATTCCACCCATCGCACATCCGCGCGGTTTCCGGTTTCCTGCGGCTCCACATATTCAAAGAACAATTCTGACGCCCTGGCCCAATAATTCCCGATGGCCGCGCCGGTCTTGCGGTCCTCGTAGTTTTCGTGCGGGCCGCGGCCGAACCATCGCACGGTATCGAGCGCGCCGGATACCGCGCCCTGCATCCCCAGCCTCGGAATGACCGGCAGGGTTTCCGGCGCTTCCAGAATGTTGTTCACAAGAAGGACACCTTCGCCGTTCACGGAATATTCCGTGGTCAGCACGGCGCCGGGCGCTGCCAGATTACTCTGCACGGTGATGGTCACGCCGCTCTCATCCGGCTTTCCGGGAACCACGGACACGGTTTCGCGCTCCGAAGCCGCCGTGCGCCACACCTTGAGTTTCGAAGGCATGCTATTACCCCGGTCGTTGTCCGTGGGCGGCCGCCAGAAGTTCGGCTCCAGCGGCCTGTCGAGCAGATTCTGGCCTCTGTCTGTTACATGCGTGAGCGCGCCCGTCTTCTTGCTGATTCTGTATGTCGCCGCCACGCTCACCACGGCATAAGCATCCTCTTCATCGAGCAGCACCACGGAAGACCTGTCCCACTTCGCGCTCTCTTCGTCCTCCGCGCCCGTGACTGGAAGCGGGAATTGCTCCCACGCCACCACATGCCCGGCCTGCGCCCATGACTGCTTCGCGGCCAGTTCGAATGTTACATTCAAAAACGCTTCCCGCCCTGCGGGCATGGTCCGGAAATCCAGAGGAAGCGTGACCTCCCGCGACTCTCCTGCCGGAATGGCAAGATCGCCGATCAGCATCTTTTCCGTTTGGTCTCCATCGTATGCGATTGACCAGAATGCATTCACGAACGAGAGATCGCGGAAAAAGTTCCGGTTGTGAATGCGAATAACGCCGCGGCCCAGGTCCACCGGCTCGACGCGGATGTCCTGATACACCTTTTTCACTTCATGCAGCGACGGATTCGGAGTGCGGTCGGCCTGCACGAGTCCGTTGCAGTTAAAATTTCCGTCGTTGGGCAGGTCGCCGTAATCGCCGCCGTAAGCCCAGAACTCGCGGCCGTCTGCGGCTCGTTTTCGCAACGCTTGGTCCACCCAGTCCCAGATGAACCCGCCCTGGTAATGTTTGTTGGTCTCGAACAGGTCCCAGTACTCTTTCAGGTTGCCCACGGAGTTGCCCATGGCGTGAGCGTACTCCACGAGGAAAAAGGGGCGTCCATGCCCGAAAGCGCGGTAGTAGGCGTCTATGTCTCTGGCTTTGGCGTACATGGGGCACAGGAAATCGCTGTGCTCGCTGTTGCCGGATTCGTAGGACACGGGGAACGATGGGTAATTTTTCTTAATCCATGCGCGCGCGGCCTTGAAATTCGGCCCCACGCCCGCCTCGTTGCCCAGAGAGAAAATGATCACCGAAGCGTGGTTCTTGTCGCGCTCGACCATGCGGCTCACGCGGTCCACATGCGCGGCCTTCCACTCCGGTCCCGTGGAGATGGGCTGCATCTGCCCGCTGCCGTAGCCGTGGGACTCGATATTGGCCTCGTCCACCAGATATATGCCGTACCTGTCGCACAGGGAATACCAGTCCGGATGATTCGGGTAATGGCTGGTGCGCACGGCGTTGATATTGTGCCGTTTCATGATTTCGATATCGCGCGTCATGCTTTCCCGCGTTACGAAGTGCCCCGTGTCCGGGTCGTGCTCGTGCCGGTTCACGCCCTTGAGATACACGGCTTTGCCGTTGACAAGCAACTGCCCGTTCACGATGCGCACATCACGGAAACCCACCTGCCACGGAATGGCCTCGATCACCCGGCCCGAGGAATCCTCCAGAACCATGAGCATGCCGTACAGGTTCGGGCTTTCCGCGGACCACAAGAGCGGCTCGCGGATTGTTTGCTGAATCGCAATTTCAATCTCCTCGCCCGCGGGCGCGTCCACGGCCTCGGTCATGGCGGGAATGAAGTCCTTGCCGTTTTTATCCCGGACATAAACCTTGAGTTTCAACGCTTCGGGCTTGTCCGACAGGTTGCGGACTTTTGCGCTGAACAGGAACTTGCCCTCGCGCATGTTCTTGAGCATGGGGGTCGTGACAAAGAAATCGCGCACATGCGCGGCCGGGCGCGCCACGAGCTGCACATCGCGGAAGATGCCGCTCAAGCGCCAGAAGTCCTGATCCTCGAGATAGCTGCCGTCGCTCCAGCGGTACACCTCGGCGGCCAGAAGGTTCTCGCCCGGCTTCAAATATTGCGTGATATTGAATTCGGCTGGCAGGCGGCTGTCCTGGCTGTAACCGACTTTTCGTCCGTTGATCCAGAGATAGAACGCGGACTCCACGCCATGGAACACGATAAACACCTGTTTGCCGCTCCATTCCGCGGGCAGGGTGAACCGGGTGCGGTACGAGCCGACGGGATTGCGCTCCTTGTAAGCCGTCCAGAACGGGTCGTAGGGTTTGGACATGACCCGGGGCTGATCCTTTTGGAACGGATAGGTGACATTGGTGTAGATGGGCGTGCCGTAGCCCTGGATTTCCCAGTTCGAGGGCACGGGAATCATAGCCCATGCGGAATCGTCAAATTCGGGTTTGAAGAAATCATCCGGTTTGTCTTTGGGATGCTTGACCCAGTGAAATTTCCAGTTGCCGTTCAGTGACTTCACCCATGGAGAGACGCCGAGCTGCCCCTGCCGGGCGGCGGATGCGGCGTCCGGGAAGGGCAGAATCGTGGCATGAGGCGGCTCCTTGTTGATTCCGAAGACTTCCGGGTTTTCCCAGTCTCGCATTGCGGATTCTCCGGCCGGGCATGGATGAGCAAGCGCGGCCAGAAATAGAACGCCGGCGCACGCACGCAGGATTGTGCTCACGAATGTGCGGCTCATCATTTCGCCAGTTCTCCCTCGAGCGGTTGTCGATAATTCACGCCCATGCGCTTGAGCAGAGCCAGAGCCGCGGGCAGGCGGCGGCTGAACCCGGCCCAGTCGCGCGCAGTCCCGGCCGACCACGCCACCTCGGCAATAGCCAGGGCGCGCGGGAACGCCATGTACTGCAGGTGTTCGGGCGTAGCGATGTGCTCGGTCCACAGATTGCCCTGCACGCCCATGATGTGTTTTGCGGCCTCGGCTGCCAGCCCTTCGGGCACAGGCTCGAAGCTGTAGGTCTTCTCCAGAGTGGTGACGGGGCCGATGGCGTTCGGCTCGGACTGCGCGGACTGGCGGTAATCCAGATAACAGTGGCTGGTGGGACTCATGACAACATCGTGCCCCTGCATGGCTGCGTCCGTGCCGCCCTGCATGCCGCGCCAGCTCATGACCGCGGCGCGCGGGGGCAGCCCGCCCTCCAGGATTTCATCCCATCCGATGATCTGCTTGCCCAGCGCGTTCACGCGCTTCTCGATGCGCGAGATGAACCAGCTCTGCAACTCATGCTCGTCCTTGAGGCCCTCGTCCTTGATCCGCTTCTGGCACTTGGGGCACGCCTTCCAGCGATCCTTTGGCGCTTCGTCGCCGCCGATGTGAATGTACGGGCCGGGAAATAGCTCCGCCACCTCGGCCAGCACTTTTTCGAGGAACTCGAAAACTTTTTCCTCGCCCGCGCAGAAAATGTCCGGATGCACGCCCCAGCAGTTGCTGACCTTGAAGCGCTTGTTGAGGCAGGACAGGCCCTTGACCGAGGCGATGGCGGCCGTGGCATGGCCGGGCAGTTCGATTTCCGGCACCACGGTGATGAACCGTTCGGCCGCATACGCGATGATGGCGCGCATGTCGTCCCTGGTGTAAAAGCCCTGGTGCGCGTCCCCGGCCGGCGACATGCAGAGATCGAACTTTCCGCTGGCCTCGCGCTTCGAGCCGATCTTCGTGAGCTGCGGAAAAGCATCTATCTCCAGGCGCCAGCCCTGGTCGTCCACAAGATGCATGTGCAGGGTGTTCATCTTGAACAGCGCCATGGCGTCAATGATTTTGAAAATTTCTTCTTTGGGCTGGAAGTGGCGCGCCACATCAATCATCAGCCCGCGCCATTTGAAACGGGGCCGGTCGTGAATGGAAATCCCCGGAAAGCTCCATTGCACGCCGCCTTGATCCTGCAAGGCAATCTGCCGCAGGGTCTGGATGCCGTAGAATGCGCCTTGAGGGATCCCTGCGGAAATGACAATGCGCTCGGGCGCTACCTCGAGATTGTACCACTCCCGCGAAGGGCCTTTCATGGCCTCATCCGCGATAATGATTGCATTCTGCGGCAATGGGTCGCCCCGCTCAAGCGAAAGATCAACGGGAATTTTCAACAACGGGTTCGAAGGATCGTACCCCTTTATCGCACACGCGACCTCGGCTTGGGTGCACTCCGGCCACGGAATGAAAATCACCTTGACTTCAAGACCCAGAAGGCGACCCAGGTAATCCGCGGCGGGTTTGTGTTCCGCGATGGAATAAAGCTTTGTGTCAGAATTGATTGTGAAAACGCCCTGGCCCTTGTGCACAATCATAGGCTGCGGAATTATGCTGACGCCGACGGCGTCTTGTGCGCATTGAATTCCACTGGCGGGCAACAAAAAAACTGCCGCGCAAAACGCAATCATTAGAACTGCACGAATGGGCATATTTCCTCCAAGTTACCAGAAAATGATGTACAGCACGGCCGTGAGCGCCACGATGATCGCGCCCAGCACGGGAGCGATGCGGCTCGGCCGGTGATCGTAACCCGGAATTTCGGGCATGGTCACCGGCTGCTTCAGGGGCGCGATCATGGTAATGGCGACATTCCACACGCACAGGCATGCGAATGTGATGAGCATGTGGTGCAGGAACGCCACCTTTGGCAGGCCGAAGAGCAGCGCGCCGTAGATGGGGATGCCCAGAAGCATGGAGCCGATGGCGCCGGCCGGGGGCGTGCGCTTCGAGAACATCCCGAACACGAACGCGGCCACGATGCCCGGAGAGATGAAGCCCCAGATTTTCTGGATGTACTGAAACACGCTGCCGAAGTTGCTGATGATGGGCGACCACAGGCAGCCGATGATCACGAACAGCGCGGTGGTCACACGGCCGATGGTCACAAGCTGCCTGGGCGTGGCTTTCCTGTTGATGTGTTCCTTGTAGATGTCCACAGTGAAAATTGTGGACGCGGAATTGAGCATGGAGTCCAGGGAACTCATGACCGCGCCGAACAGGGCCGCGAACATGGCGCCGCGCAGTCCCGCGGGCAGAATCTTGCTCATGAGAATCGGGAACGCCTGATCCGGGTTTGCGATTTGGTCCGCGTACAGGTGATAGGCCATGATGCCGGGGAACACGATGATGAAGGGAATGAGCAGCTTGAGAAACGCGGCGAACATGATGCCCTTCTGACCCTCGGCCAGGCTCCTGGCGCCCAGTGCGCGCTGGGTGATGAACTGGTTCAGCCCCCAGTAGAACAGGTTGGGAATCCACAGGCCGCCGAAGAACACGGCCACCCAGGGCATCTCGGGATCGTTCCAGGGCTTGACCGTGTGCAGCTTGTCCCCGGCGATCTCGAAGAACTCGGCCGGGCCGCCGATGGCCTGGAACCCGAGGACCATGACCAGCGCGCCGCCAAGAAGCAAAGCCGCGCCCTGGATCAGGTCCGACCACACCACGGCCTTGAGTCCGCCGTACACGGTGTAGCCTCCGGCCAGGATGCCGATGAGCCAGATGCCGTAAATGATGTTCAGTCCGTAAATGGCTTCCAGGGCCAGCGCTCCCGAGTACAGCACCGTGGCCAGCGCCACGATGATGTACGCCATCATGATGAGCGTGGCCATGAGCGTGCGCGCGTTGCGGTTGTACCGGTATTCCAGAAACTGCGGCATGGTGTAGATGCCGCTCTTGAGGAATTTCGGCAGAAAGAACAGCGCCACGATCACGAGCGTGACCGCGGCCATCCACTCGTAGCTGGCGATGGCCAGACCGATGTCGTACCCGCGGCCTGCCATGCCCACGAAATGTTCCGTGGATATGTTGGACGCGATGAGCGAAAACCCGATCAGCCACCAGGTGAGCTTGCGCCCGGCCAGAAAGTAATTCTCGTCGGACGATTCCGAGTCCCGCGACGCAAACAGGGACACGCCGATGACAAAGGCGATGAAAAGCACGAACACAACATAGTCGAGCAATTCGAAGTGCATGGAGAAACCTCCCTGGAGCAAAGGGATGCGCGCCGGGCCATGCGGCGGGCGCTTATGTGGATTTCATGTATTGTATCACCGCGCGCACTCGCGGGTCATGGCGGCCCGGAATCTTTTGTGCACGGCCAGAGCCTCGTCCGCGGGATCGCCCAGGGGCGCCGCCGGATACGGCTCATGCCCGCGGGTCCAGCGCTCCTCCATGGCGTACCAGTCAATTCCCGTGGGGTCGAAAAACTTGCCCGGCTCGCCCTCGTTGATCTGCTGCACCATGGCGTCCCATTCCTGTTCCACGGTCTCGCCGCCGCGCCGGGTGTATTGGTCGAAGTTGTCAATCACGGTGTTGAGGAACAGTTTCCAGCGCTCGTAGTAGAATCCGCGCAGCAGGCCGGCCCACTCGCGGTTGGCGTATTCGTGCAGCCGGTCCGCGGTCTCACGCGGCCCCCACACTGTGATTTGCGTGCGCGCGTTCCACTCGAACAAATCCATCTCCGCGGGGGTCGCGCCAAGAGCGCGCGCGGCATTGATCCAGGCGCCGAGCAGAAAGTGCGGGCTTGCCGCGGTGAGCCGGTCCTGGGCCTGAAGCAGTTCCAGAAACTCGTCCGCGGCTTGCTCGAAAGCGGGTTTGTCGGCTTTTGCATAGGCCGCGTTCAGCCGCGCAAGTGTGAGCAGCCCGAGGTTGGCCAGAGCCTGGCGCGACACATTCACCAGATCGTGCTCGAAGGTCTTCACGCCGCGGTACTTGTCCGCATCGGCCACGAACAGATCCCAGGCTTTGGCGAACTCGCACTGGTCGTACTCGCGCCGGAACTTGTTCATGTCCTGCGAGATGTTGATCCCGGGGCGCGCGCAGAACGGGGATTCGGGTTCAGCGCGTTTGCCATCCTTTGGCCCGTAGGCCGTGTCTTTGAGCGTGCGCCAGGCTTTGTCCACGCCCGGCGTGAGTTTGCCGTAGCGGCGCTTGGCGAAGCCCGTGATCCATGTGTCCAGACTGGGCGGTTCGGTGCGCCAGCCCATTTCAAAGAGCAGGTCCCAGAGCGGATCGTCCTGCATGCTGGCTTCGAGCATGGCGCCGATGCCGGCCATGTTGCCGCGCTTGGGATCCTTGAGCGCGGCCGGGGGATACTGTGCCACTTTCCACAGCGCGCCGTAGATGCCCGTGTTGCCGCCGAAGTTCGAGATGACATTCCACACCCAGGGGAACCCGTAGAACCCTTCGCGCCGCTTCCACTGGGGGTTGGATTCCCCGAACAGGTCCAGGATCAGCGTGCGGTTTTTGTCCAGGCCGTCGAGGAGTTCTTTCTTGGGGTTGGACTGCCAGGCCTGAAGCACCCACACGGCGTCCGGCTCGAACGCGCGCATGGCGCGCTGGATGTCGCGGCCCGCGCGCGTGAGGTTGATGTCCGCGCCGCCGCCCTCGTGGAACGGGTCTCCACCGAAGAAACGCGCATCGCCATAAAGCGCGCGCTGTTCCTGATACCAGATGGCCGCGGCCTGCCCGAACAGGGGATCCGACGGATCTATCATGGCCGGGCGGTCCATGTTCACCCACTTGCCCGTCTCCAGAATGCGCGCCCTGGGGTATTTTTTGATCATGGCCCTGGGGACCATGGAGAAGAACCCCTGCAGAACCGGCTCGATCTGCAGCTCGCGCATGCGCGCCAGGATTTTCTTCTGCAGCGCGGCCCGGTCCTCGATCCATTCCTGGCTCACCGGCCCGCCCCAGCCCTCGAGATTGCTCATGAGCCACCAGGCCTGGAACCCCGGCCCGGGAATGAAGCGCGCAATCTCGTCTTCGGACAGGCCCAGGCGGCGCAGGGTGTTGCGCCACACCGCTTCCTGCCCCACCACGGACAGGGCCAGGTTCACACCGTTCAGCGCCAGAAAATCAAGCTCCCGCTCCCACTGCTCCCAGGTCCAGAACGACATGGTGTAATTGAATGTGCAATAGTTGTACATGTAGCGGTACTTGTAGGGCGACGCCATGCGCACCTTTTTGGGAACTGCCGGCAGGGGCGACGGCAGGGCGAGCTGGTCGCCGGTCCAGGACACATGAGCGTTGGCGTAGTATTTGAGATACCAGTGGAACCCGAACAGCAGGGCCGGCGCGCTGCTCCCGCGAACGATGATCTGCCCGTTGCGGGATTCGATTTCGAACACATCATTGCCTTTTTCCCTGGCGATTGCCTGGAGGCGGAATTTGGCGGCGTGCTGCGGCGCTATGCGCTTGACCACGCCCG
>JAGUYV010000337.1 GCA_020061125.1 bacterium
CTCGCGTCCGAGAACGGATGCGGCGCATTCACGGACATGCTCCGCGCCTACTTCAAAATCGGCGGCATGCATGTGCAGCCCAATGTGGTATCCACGCAAACCCTGCGCCTGGCACAGGCCGACCCGGACGCATACCGGGACCTCGTGGTCAAGGTCTCCGGCTATTCCGCATACTTCACGGATCTTGGCCGCTCCATCCAGGACGACATCATCGCCCGCACCGAACACGGCATGGAAACCTGACGCGCGGACCCAATGGAAACGCCAAACCCACGCGCGATTTTGCGCTCTCCCGGCATCAATGGTCCTGATTAATTATCTCATGCACGGTTTGCGCCGTGAGAATGCAGCGGGCGACCTCCACGATGGGTTTGTTCTCGTTCTGGCTCGCTTTCCTGATAGCGATGTAGGCTTTCTGCTCATCAATGTGTTTTTGTTTCATCAAAAACCCCTTGGCGCGGTCAATGATTATCCTGTTTTCGAGCAACTCTTTCAGTTCATCTATCTGCGCCTGCTTTATGATGATCATTTTGTATCCGTTCAGGGTGAGAACGATAGCCGGAAACAAGGTTTCCATGGATGTCGGCTTCACCAGGTAAGTCAATATTCCAGCCTCCCTGGCCCGTGCGACAAATGTCCCGTTGCAGTGGCCGGATCTCAAGATGATGGCCAGAGTTTTGTTCTTCCTGTAAAGCTCTTCTGCGATCTCAATGCCGTCCCTGTCCTCGCCGTCGAGCACGATGTCCATGATCACCAGAGACGGCTCGTGCTTTTCCGCAAGGCGAAGCGCCTCGCTCGCGCTTCTGGCCACGCCCGCAACTTCCATGCCGAAAATTCCAAGCTGCTCGGTGAGAATTTCCACCTGATCCTCGTCGTCCTCGACGATGAGCACGGTCCTACCGCGGATCTCGCTGTACGGGTCATCGCCTTGCAGCCTTGCGCCGATCTTGTGTTTCTGGTTTGATTTGGCCATTCTTTCCCGCCCCCTTGTGACAGATTGCACAAACTTATCAATATCTATTCCCCACGGGATTGTGCGTTAAACGCCCGGCAAGAAAAAAATGCCGTGCGCCATGCGTCACGACAACGCGGCGCCGCGCACCCATGCTTGTTGTTTCATAAAATACGCTTTGGTGGAACGCTTTATTTCTTGTTTGCCTTGCGGTACTTCTCTCTCTCGGACAGGACTTTGTCCAGAAACTTTTTGCCTACGATACCCTCGAATTCCTTGTACACCTTGGCGCTGTTGGTGACGAACGCCTTTTTCTCGGCCGCGGTAGGGTTGTAGAAATTGTAGCCGCGGGATTCCAGGGTCTTGACGCTCTTTGGCTCGGCCTTGGTGAGGCCGTCCCGGATTTTCCCGGTGAGGGCGTCCAGTTCCTCCTGAATGATTTTGCGGTAGTTGGCTGGAAGGCTGTCCCAGTATTTCTTGTTGATGACCATGACGCCGCTCTGGTACGAGAAATCAATGTTGGTGATGAAGATTTTTCTGCGGTCAATGGCGGTGCCGAACAGGGAATCCCAGGCCATGAGCGCGTTGGGGCCATTGGCGCCGGTGTCCACCTGGCCGCTGGTGTAGGCGCGGAACACCTCGGTGGCGGGGATGGGGTTGGGGTTCGCGCCCTGTGCTTTCCAGAACGCCACATGCACCGGGCTTTCCCACGAGCCGATCTTCACCTTCTTGAGTTCCGCGGGTTTTTTGATGAACCGGCTGGATACAATGTCCATGAACCCGGCTTCCATGAACGCGGAGGTCTTGAGGCCCCTGGCTTCGAGCCTGGGCTGCAGCATGGGCGCGATTACTTTATCAAGCAGGTAATACGCTTCCTTGCGGTCGCGGAAAAGGAACGGCATTTCAATAATGTGCACTTCGGGCACAAGGTTGGCGAGATTGGAGGACGGGATGCCCGCGCCCTGGATGCCGCCGAGCATGACCTGCTCGAGCATGTTCTGCGCGCTGCCCAGCATGCCCGAGTGCAGGTGAATGAGCTGCACTTCTCCGTTGGTGCGCTTGCTGATCGAGTCTATGGTCTTTTGAACGGTCTTGCCCCACACGCTCTGCGGGGTCACATAGGATCCGATCTTGATTTTGTATTTGGGCTTCGACGCGCAGAGTGCTGCGGGAGCGCAAGCGCAAAACAGCACAGCCATGAATGCGAGCGCGGCCGCCGGGCGCGCTGTGCGGTGAATACGGGTTTTCATTGTTCAAACGACTCCTTGCTTTTGCAGTTGTTCGAGTTCCGCGGCGTCCACGCCGGCCAGGGCCAGGACTTCGGCGGTGTGCTCGCCGAACTCGGGCGGGGGCAGACGGAAACTCGCGGGCGTGTCGGAAAATTTTATGGGCGCGCCAGTCTGCGGAACCTTGCCCGAGCGCGTGTCCACATCCACGATCATGCCGCGCGCCAGGGCGTGCGGGTCTTTCATGGCTTCGTCCAAGTCCAGAACCGGCCCCGCACATACATCCTGCTCTTCGAGCAAATCCATCCACTGGGCGCGCGTGCGGGTTTTGAACAGGGCCGTGAGTTCGGCGCGCAGCCTGTCGCCGCCCTTGCCCGTGTCAAAGTGCAAGACTTCAAGATCCGGGCGCTGCACCAAGGCGCAGAACTTCTTCCAGAATTTCGGCTCGATGGCGCCTATGGTCACGAATTTTGCGTCCTGTGTTTCATAGACGCCGTACACGGGCTGGCCGCCGTTGAGCATGGAGCGGCCACGCGAGGGCGCAGGCTCGCCGCCCGCCACCATGGCCGCCACGAGCGGCAGCATGCTTATGGCCGCGTCCATCATAGCGGCGTCCACGAACTGGCCCCGGCCGGTTTTCTCTCGCGCGGCCATGGCGGCCAGAATGCCA
>JAGUYV010000253.1 GCA_020061125.1 bacterium
GCGCAGCGATTTCATGCCCTTCGCCCCCGCCACCACCGAGGAGCTTGCGCCCCTGTGTTTCAAGGGCTGGCGTCCGGACCACGCGGCCGCGCGTTTCATGACCCTGTGCTATTCCTGCACGGAGGCTTTCAAGCGCGCGTGTCCCGCGGCCGTGCATGCGGACGGCACCGCGCGCCCGCAGGTCGTGCCCCGCGCGCTCAACCCCGCATTCCACGAAACCCTGCGCCTGTATCACCAGCTCACGGGCGCGCCCGCGATCATCAACACCAGCTTCAACCGCCACGAAGAGCCTATCGTGGAAAGCCCGGACCAGGCCGCGCACGCCCTCAAGCAGGGCTGGATTGACATTCTGCTCATTGGAAATATCGTGTCGGGACTGTAACCCGCGGCCAGCTTGGTCCGGCGCGGGCCGCACGATCAATACTCGTGCGTGCCCATGGTCACTTCGATGCCGGTCTTGGTCTTGAGAATCCCGGCCAACTCCTGCATGTTCAGCGTGGGACAGACCGGTTTGGCCATGGCCATGCATGAGCTTAACTTGATCTCGTCGGGCGTCACGCCGCTCAACTTGATCGCGGTCATGACATTGGGGACCACCGTGCGGCCCGGGCAGTCACAGCGCACAAAAGAGGTGATTTCGGTTTTTTCGGGAAATTTGCCTTCTCCAAGGTTGGCGGCCTTGAAGCATTTCCAGTCGCCGGGGCAGGCCGTTCCCGTGCTCATATAGTGCCCGCATCCCACAATCATGACTTTCTTCATTGCGCGTGCCTCCGGTATGCGATTTGCCTCTGTGTGATAGTATTCTTCAGGCTCTGGTTCCAGATTCAACCACCGGTTATCAGTTTAATGCGGGGCGCGGTTCAATTCAACGCGCGGCCCGGCTCACGCGCCGTATATCCAGACCATGAACCCGGCGTAAGCGAGTACGAACAGCAGGCCCTCCCAGCGCGTGATGCGGCGGCCCGTGGCCATGAACAGCGCCAGCGCCGCGGCGAACCCGATCATGGCCGGCGTCTGTTGCGTGATCATGGCGCGTTCCACATGAAGTGGCGCCACCAGAGACACCCCGCCTATAACGAACAGAATGTTGAAGATGTTGCTGCCGATCACATTTCCCAGGCAGATGTCGGACTCGCCGTGCGCGGTGGCGGCAAGCGACGCGGCCAGCTCGGGCAGGCTCGTTCCCACGGCCACCACGCTCAATCCAATGATCACTTCGGGCACATTGTAATACGCGGCGATCTGCACCGCGCCTTTGACCATGAAATGCGCGCCGGCAATCAAACCCGCCAGGCCCGCCACGCTCATGGCGATGTTCGCGGCGCGGCCGCCCCTATCGGCAGGGACGCCGGCTCCTCCGCTCTTTTCCCTCATCGCCGCAATCACGATTCCGGCCGTAAACATCACGATGCCGCCCAGAAGCGCGCCGCCCTCGATGCGGGTCACAACCCCGTCGCTCATAAACCACAAAAAAACCAGAGAGGCCAGGACCATGACCGGCAGATCGCGCCTCAACAATGCGCGGTCCGAAGTCAGAGGCCGCACCAGCGCGGACAGACCCGCCACTAGACCCACATTCACGATGTTGCTGCCCACCACATTGCCGATGGAAATGCCCTCGGCCCCGGCCAACGCAGACGCGAACGATGCGAAAAACTCCGGTGTGCTCGTGCCGAACGCCACCACCGTGAGGCCCACCACCACGGGCCGTACGCCCAGGGCCAGCGCAAGCCTCGAAGACCCGCGCACCAGCAACTCCGCTCCAAGCACCAAAACCCCAAGCCCCAATGTGAAATATATCAAATGCAACGCCATGTAAGAGTCCTTTCTTTGCATACCGGCCGTTCGCGCAATTGTATCATGCCGCACTAACTCCGGCAATTGAGGGACGCCGCTGACGATGTGGGACGCGGTCGCCTGTTCAACAGAACCACAGAACCGCGATTTTTATTGATGGCTTGTTCGTCGTGTTGTGCCGCGCGCGAAAATCGCAAATGCCAATGCTTCCCATTTTGGTTATGTTTACTTCGCCTTCGCATTTCCCCGGATTTCTGTGCCACAATCAAGGGACATGACGGACATACGGCCAATTCAACGAAACACCGGAGGAAACCCCATGGAACGCATCAAATCCGCGGCAATCACGGCTCTTTGCGTGATGCTTATGGCGTGCGCGCTGCTGGCCGCCGGGGTGCTGCTGTCCCTGAACACGGCGCGCGCGGGCGAGGATTCGCGCGACCCCGGCATCGGGCGCTACCAGATGAGCTGCGCGGCGAACAAGGACGACGACATCAAGTGTGTGGTCATGGACACCGCCAGCGGCGCCATCGAAACCACTTACCGGTTCGAGGGCGATTCCCAGTGCCAGAAGAACGACGGCATGAATTATCTGTTCTGGTGCGATTGATCCGCGGCGCGTGCCGCGGGGTCATTCCGTCTGGAATTTGACGCCGTATTTTTTGACCAGGGCCTGGAAGTTGGTGCGCTGCATGCCGGTGTCTTCCGCGGCGCGGGTGATGTTGCCCTGGTTGCGAGCCAGGGCGGCGATGAGAAACGCTTTTTCGATGTCGCGCACGGCGTTCTCGCGCGCGGTTTTGCGCGCGGCCTTGAGGTCGTCGTTTGTGCGCGGCGC
>JAGUYV010000367.1 GCA_020061125.1 bacterium
ACTACCTCGGGCGCGACGGGTACCTGCGCCTCGCGCGCCAGACTCTGGACACCGCGCGCAAGTTCATGGACGGCGTGTGCGCCACCCCGGGCCTGTCCGTGATCGGCAACCCCCACGGCACGGTGTTCGCCATCGCAGGAGACGACAACCACAACATTTACGCGGTGGGCGATTTCATGACCGAACGAGGCTGGCTTCTGGAAAAACAGCAGATGCCCGCCAGCCTGCATGTGACCACATCCCCGTTTCACGCACAGGTCGCGGACCGATTTCTCGAAGACCTGTCCGCGGCCGCGCGGCACGCACAAGGCATGGACGGTTCAAAACTCTCGCAGGAAGCCGCCATGTACGGCATGATGGCCACTATGCCGGACCGCACCCTGGCGCACGATCTCGCTATTCAGTTCCTGAACGATTTGTACAAATTGAAATGAAGGCCGGGGATCCGGGGATTCGAAAAGCATTGCAGTAGTTTGGGTTTTGCCCCCTGCATCCTACACCCTGCTCCCTGCATCACATTCAGCGCCTGCTGCCGCTGTTACATCGCCTTCTGCACTTCGGCCCAGACTTCCTTGACATCCATGGTTTCGAATTTTTCCGCGGCGAACCGCTCCTGGCACAGGCGGAAAATCGTGCGGTTGTAGGGGGCGTCCAGGCCGTGCTCGTCGGCCAGGCGGATGAATGTTCCGTTGATGGTTTCCAGCTCGTTGTCGCGGCTGCCGCGCTGAATCACATCCTGCGCCATGCTGCTGACCACCATCTTTTTCACATTCATGTCGAACAGGGGTTTGGTGATGAACTGCGGGAGCTTTGCGGACAGCTCGAGCAGCTTCCATCCGGGCATGCCGCCGAGCGAACATTCGCTGTACCCGGCGGCCTTGACGATCTGCACGCCTTCGTATGTGAGGTTGCTCAACAGCTTCTGAAACAGGCCCGGGTCGGAAAGAGGCCGGAACTGGTGCCCGATGAGCGTGGTGAGCGAATTGGTTAGGTTGATGATCATTTTGGACAGGGCCGCGTCCATGAGGTGATCGGTGACCACGGTCTCGACGCCCTTGTTGAACACGCGGGCCACGGCGCCGGCCTCGAACCGCAGGCTGTTGTCGGGCGTGCCCAGCACGATGGGGCCGCGCTTCTGATAGCCCACAACGCCCGGCTCGTCCATCCAGGTGTTGTAGCACACGATGCCAAAAAGCACCTGCGAGAAATATTTGGGCAGAACCTTCTGGTTCTCGATGCCGTTCTGCAGGCCCACGATGATGGGCTGGTCCCCGTAAGCGTCCTGTATCATGCGGGACACCGCGTCCAGGCTGTAGTTCTTGACGCAGACCACGACCACATCCGGCTCGTCCACCTCGGCCAGGCTGCTTATGACTTTGACCGGGATGGTCTCTGCCTGGCGCTGCTTGTTCTGCTCGTAGAGAGTGAGGCCGCGATCGCGCAGAGCCTCGGCCACTGCGCCCTGGTCCAGGAAGTAAACGGTGGGATGATTTGCGGACACCCACCCGCCCACGGTGGACCCCACGGGGCCGGCGCCGAAGAATACGATGTTCATGGTCTCGCGCATGGGATGTCTCCTTTTGGCGTGTTCGCGTCAGTCGCTGAACGAGAACCGCGGGCGGTATTTTTTGTTCGGCAGATCGAAGCAGGCGTTCATGCCCGTAGCGAACCGGGTCTGCAGGGGCATGGGTTCGATGTCCAGCTCGCGCAGCGCGTCCGCGCACGGCCCGCCGTGCAGGGTCAGGTAGTCGCGGTCCGCTTCCCTGCCTTTTTTGAGCAGCACTTCCATGTTCTTGTTCACATTGAAAGAGGCCTTGAAACTCGTGGCGCTCTGGAAGAACTCGCTGCCCCGGCGCGAGTACAGGTTGGCGGCCACATCGAAATCCTCGGGCTTGCCCGCGGTGGGCACTTTCACGGTCAGATACTTTTCCCCGTTTTCGTCAAACGCCTCGGTCACGCATTCGCCGCCCTGCACGGTGATGTCAATCTCCTGCACCACCTTGGGCAAGCCCCAGATTTTCACCCCGCGCAGCTGGTTCTCCAGTGAAGTGACCGGCATGGAAAACACGAAGTAGCCGAATTCCTTGAAGAGCTTGTCCATGAGCATGGGCAGCACGGGAACATTGACCACGGGATCCACCATGATCGGAATGGTCATGGCGATTTCGTTATAGGGCTTCACATTCATGACATTGGTGTAAATGTAGTTCGAGAAAGCCACTATGGCGCGGCCCTGGGTCATTTTCACGGGTTTGACCCTGGGGTGCGGCATGAGCGCTTTGGCCTTTTTGTAGTCGCACAGGAAAATGGCCTGCGCGCAGGTCACATCCGAGTAGAAAGTCGGGAACAGGTAATTCTTGGACACCTGTTCGTTGAGTTGCAGGGGCGCATCCGCATGGCGCAGCTTGAAGCGTTTGAAGAACGGGTCCTTGAACCTGTCCTCGTTGGACGGCATTTCCGGAACGATTTCGGTGTAGGTTTTCATGTGCGGACCTCTTTATTAAGGAATCTGCGTAATTATATTGACTGCGGCGTTCATAAACAAGAAAATGGGCGGCGCCGCGGCCCGGCTTGACGCGCGTGCGCCCGTTCCTATAAATATAAGGGAACGCGCCCGCGCGCGTTTCCCCATTCCCCCGCCCGTGGAGGTTCCGTTTGATGAAACGACTGGCGCTGTCCCTTGCCGTTTGCCTCGCCCTTGCTTTTGCCGCAGTCAGCGCGCGGAGCGCGGACGAAGTCAAAATCCGCAACATCACAAGCCCCACATTCAGCGCGCCCGCATTCTCCCTGCCCGGCGGCAGCATCCGCGTGACCCTGCGCGCCACGGGTGCAGGCGCGGCGCATAGGGCGTATCTGGACGCTCTGGATGGAACGCCGGTGGCGGATATGCCTCTGGGATTCAAGGCCATCGCCGAGGGCGACAACACAATTGACGTGCTCATCCCGCCGCCGGTTGCGCCGGGCCTTTACACCCTGTGCGTCGAGTTCACACAGGGCAGCGCCCCCGCAAAGGACTGCCAGCCGCACTCCGTGGCAGTGGTGGCCTCGTTCGACCCGCCCTTCACCTTCGTGCAGGTCACGGACTACCACATGGGCGACCCGCGCGCGCTCAAGCAGTTCCCCGGCGTGGACATCGAAAAGGTGCGCATCACGGCTCTGGAAAAAGCCAACAGCTTCAACCCGGCCTTCGTGCTGTTCACCGGCGATGTGTGCGCATACCCCGAAACATACGAGGAAGACTACCCCAAAGCCGTGAACGAAATCCTGGCCCACATCAAAGCGCCCACGATCATCATCCCCGGCAACCACGACCTGTACGCCAACACCGACGAACAGGGCAAGCTCCTCACCGAGGGCTTGGACTACTGGCGCGAATACATGGGCCCGGTGCATCAGGCCCTGGACTTCGGCCCGTTCCGCTTCATCGGGTTCAACTCGTATGCCTGGCCGCAAAGCGTGCGCAACCGGAACCGCGCCTACCACGCCTCCGTGGGCACCATGCACACCTATCAGGGCGCGATCAACGAGGACGAGCTGGACTGGCTCATCGCGCAGTTGAAGACCCTGGACGGCCGCACGCCCGTGTTCTTCGCACACCACGGCCCGCGCACCTTCGAGATGATGCCCACGCAGTTCGGGTGCAAAGACTGCGTGGTCCAGGGCAAGTTTATGAAATTCCTCGAAAAGGCGGGCGCGCCGTATTACATCTACGGCCATATCCACCGCAACGACGATGTGACCGAGGGCGGCACGCGCTTCCTGGCCACCACGAGCGTGGGCAGCGATGTCTCCACAGAGCAACTCTGGGCCATCCGCGTTTTCCGCGTGGCCGCGGACAAGTCCATCACCACGGAGACCATCAAGCTGTTTGACGCACCGCCCATGAAGTGACCGGCTGCCGGGGTTGTGCGCGGCCGCGGGCCGCGCCTTTGGCGACCTTCGTGCTCTTCGTGGACAAGCCTTTTTTTTAATCCTCGCGGCTTTTTATAATGAAACCAGAGTTTCCCGGCGCGAGCGTTTTGCGGTACGGTATCAATGGCTTATCTCTGGCGGATGGCATTTTATGAAAAAACCATTGCAGGCGAAACTGGACCGGCTGCGCGCGGGGCTGCGGGACCTGGGCGGAGTGGCCGTGGCGTTTTCCGGGGGCGTGGACAGTACGCTTCTGGCTTTCATCGCCGTGCAGGAACTCGGCGCAAAAGCGCTGCTGCTCACGGCCACATCAGCGTCGTTCACGAAGCGGGAGCTGGACTTCTGCAAGCGCATGGCGCGCGAATGGGAAGCGAAGCACATCGTGATCCGCAGCGGCGAGTTCAATGTGCCCGGCTATGTGCGCAACGACCCGGACCGCTGCTATGTGTGCAAGAAAGAGCGGTTCGCGGGCCTGTTCGAAATTGCGGCGAACCGCGGCATGCCGCATGTGGCCGACGGCGCCATCGTGGATGACTCCTGCATGTACCGCCCCGGCGAGAAGGCCGCGGACGAGCTTGGCGTGCGCCACCCGCTGCGCGACGCGGGCTTCACCAAAAAGGATGTGCGCGAAGCCTCACGCGCGCTCGGACTGCCGAACTGGGACGAACCGTCTCACACCTGCCTGTCCACCCGCGTGCCCTACGGGACGCCGCTCGACGAGCAAACCCTCAAGCGCATCGGCAAGGCCGAGGCGTTTCTGCGCGCCACGGGACTGCGGCAGATGCGCGTGCGCGACCACGGAGACACCGCGCGCATCGAGGTTCCGCCGGAGAAAATCGCGTTCCTGGCCCGGCCGTCCGTGCGCGCCGCGATCGTTGACGCCTTCAAGAAGCTCGGATACCATTACATAACCCTGGACCTGCAGGGATACCGCACGGGCAGCTTCGACCAGGCCCTGGGCCTCGGAGACAAACGCAAGACATGAACCCGGAACGCACCAGAAAACTCCTCGAACAGATCCGCGGCGGCGAGGTGTCCGTGGACGAAGCCATGGACCGGTTGCGCAACCTGCCCTTCGAGGATCTGCAATTCGCGAAAATCGATCATCACCGCGCCATGCGCAAGGGCTATCCCGAAGCCGTGTACTGCGAGGGCAAAGCGCCCGAGCACATTCTGGACATCGCGCGGGCCGTGGCTTCGGCGCGCGAGAACCTGCTGCTCACGCGCGTGCCTGCGG
>JAGUYV010000004.1 GCA_020061125.1 bacterium
CGTGACCCTGTCCGGGAATCTGCAGGCTTCCGGAGGCGCGGGCGGCTCGTACACTGTATACGGCGCCGCGGGCGGCGGCGGCGGCGGCGGCCGCATCAAAATCTTCGCCTCGTCTCTCGCGGATTCTTCAACCAGATCCGTTGCCGGAGGCGCCGTGGGCGGAAACAACGGCTACACGCCCAATGGAACCGCAGGCGCCGCAGGCACCATCTGGATAGATTCCTCATACGCCTATTCCTACAACTCCGGTGTTGCGGATACGGGAAATATCACATCCTATTCCATCTCTCCCGTGTTCTTCGGAAAAACTTTCCGGGCCACGCATTCCATCCCAGCGGTGGGCGCGGTTTCCTATGAGATCCGGCGCGCTTCTGACAGCGCCGTGCTGTGCTCCATCACAGCGGCCCAGGCAGCGGCCGGATATGACATCGGCCCGGAGTCCGGCAACTGTCCGGCCTGGACCGCCGAGGACACCCCCGTAAAAATTTACTCGGTTCTATCCACCACGGATTTTCCCGGAACACCCGTGATAGCGGACATGACCTTCGAGTACTACAAGCGCAACACCGTGGGCACGCCTCCCTCTTACGGCGTGGGCGCCGAGCAGTCCTTCACCTATTACACGGACATTCCCACCGTCAAGCCCGTTTCCACCGCGGGCTATGTGTTCGCCGAACTGGTGTCTTTCAGCGAAGTGCTTGGCGCGGGAAATCAGGGCGTGGTTCGTTACCAGATTTCCAATGACGGCACTTCGTGGTATTACCACGACGGATCCAACTGGGCGCCCGCATACGCTTACGCGCAAACCAATACGGCCGCGGAAATCAACGCCAACTGCGCAACTTTCGACAATGAAATCGGCGGCGGCACCCTGTTCTTCAGGGCGTATTTGAACTCGGACGGCACGCAGGCCGTGCAGATTGACAGCATTGACATCACGCTGATCGCGCCGCCAACACCGGACATTACCTCCCTGGCGCCGGATCACGGAGTGTCCGGAACCACGGTCACCATCACCGGCACGGATTTCGGAACTTCGCAGGGCCAGTCAACGGTCATGTTCAACGGGGTCGTTGCGGGGTTCGCCAGCGCATGGTCCAACACTTCGATAACCATAGACGCGCCCGCGGATGTAACCACCGGATATGTGGTGATCACCGTGCGCGGCGTGCAGTCACCCAAAGAAGCGGATTCCATTTTCACGGTGGACGCTCCGGTGGTCACGGGCCTGAATCCGTCATCGGGATACTGGCTAACGCCCATCATCATCACGGGTTCGAATTTCGGCTCTGTCCAGGGCAACTCTTATGTAACATTCGGCGGCGGCGTGCGCGCCACATGCACGGCGTGGGCCAATACCTCGCTGACCTGCACCGTGCCCGCGGGTGCGGCCACCGGTGATGTGATTGTGACCACGGCAGGCGGCGGTTCGTCCGCGGCCAACCCGCCGGCCACTACCTTCACGCTCACCGCGGACAATTCCATCTGGCCGTTCGAAACCCTGGCCCACTACAGTTGGGACGCGGACATGAATGTAGGAGGCGGCCTGGCCTATCTCAATTCCAACAACGCGCCCGCGTGGTACGATCCTTCGTGGCAGTACCGCCGCGCCATCACCATTGACAACACCGGCGGCGGCGCGCTCGCCGATTTCCAGGTGCAGGTCAACCTGAACAACACCAATTTCTCGTTTGCAAACGCGCAGAACGACGGCGACGACATCCGCTTCACGGACACAGACGGCACAACCCTGCTCAATCACTGGATCGAGAGCTACGATCCCGCCTCGCTCCTGGCCACGGTCTGGGTCAAAGTTCCGGCCATCGCCGCAAATTCCACAAAGAATGTTTACCTGTACTACGGCAACGCCACGGCCGGTTCGGGCAGCGACGCGCTGGCCACACTGGATGTCTCGGCCTGGACCGACGGAGCGCCCGCGTGGACCGAGGTGGAGACCTCCACAAATATCAACACCAGCGGCGCGGACGCTACGCTCGACATGCAGACCAACAACACGCAGAACACATGCACGGAAACCTGGGGTTCGCCTTGCGACGCCCAGACCGACTCCGACAACACATGGGACGGATGCAACAACCAGAGCGGCACCACAACTTACACAAAAGTTCTCGAAGTGACCCTCAACAAGACCAAGGCGCCAATCGGCGACACCATGCAGGTTACCTGCCGGTTCCAGGGCAGCAGTTCGGACAACGGCACCGAGTGGTACATCTACTACTACAATGGTTCGGGCTGGGCGCTGGTGCCGGGCGCAAGCGGCAATGTGGACGCGGATACGGTGTTCACGGAAACGCACAGCTTCACGGTTTCCGGCGCCCCCGGCGACCAGTGGGTGCGCTGCATCGCCGACCAGGGCGGAACCGGAACCCAGTGCGCGGACAACGGCGGCGCTCCGGATTACTGGGACAACGACGACGCGCGCTTCTATGTGCATTACAAGACCAGCGGCGAAATGCGCGGCAACAGCATTGATTCCTATATGCAGGGCAACACCTTCACCGCCAGCCACACCGTGCCCGGGTCCACCAATATCACTTACAAAATTCTGCGAGCGTCGGACAACACCACGCTGTGCAGCATCACCGCGGCGCAGGCCGCCTCGGGCTACGATATTTCCGCATGCGCCCCGGATGCGGAACCCATCAAGGTCTGGGCCGAGATGACCGTGTCCGCGTCTCCGCCCACGGTCGCGCCCTCGATTCAGGATTACACGGTCAGTTATTACGGGCGCAAAACCGCAACCCCGCAGCCCGGCGCAACCGTGGGGCCGGAAGTCAGGCCCACCTACTACACGACCGATCCCACGGTGCGCAATGTGGCCGGGCAGGGACTCGATTTCCTGGAAATCATTTCGTTCACGGAACTGCTCGGCCCGCGCAACCAGGGGTCCGTACGATATCAGATCTCCAACAATGGAACCAACTGGTACTGGTTCAACGGCTCGAACTGGGTAGCGGAAACGGGCGGCGGTTACAATCAGGCCAATGACGCGGCCACGGTGGACGACAATATCCTTCAGTTCGACAACGACGCCGGGCCGGGCACATTCTACTTCAAGGCCTTCCTGCGCTCGGACGGCTCGCAGCCGGTCGAAATTGACGGCATCAGCATCAACACGGCCCAGCTCACCATCAACGAAGTGCACAACGACGGCATCCGCCTGGCCGAGGGCGACGACTACATCCAGCTTTACAACCCGTTCACCACGGCGTATTCCCTCACGGGCCATGTGCTGGGCGACGGCTCCGGCGCCGGGGATGGAGAATACACCATCCCCGCGGGCCATTCCGTGCCCTCCAAAGGCTATTATCTGATCACGAAAAACGCCACGGAATTCAACAACCGGTTTGCGTGCGATCCCGGGCTTGTGAACCAGTGGAGCAACATAGATCTGGACAGCGCCGGGGACGAGATTTATCTCAAACTGAACGCCGCGGCAACGCGATCCGTTGATCTTGTGGTGTGGGGCGCGTACAACGCCGCGGATCTGCCAGAGGGCGCATTCAACGGAACCGCCGCGCCCTTGTCCGGAGACGGCAACAGCATTAAACGCATCACGGACGGATACGAGGGCAACGAGCGGGATTCCGGTGACGCGGACGCTTCGCCCGAGAATGATGAGGTGCTCGCAAGCACCTTCATGGTTGTGTCTCCGCCCACGCCGTACTGCATGCCGCCCACCGCAGGCTCCATCACCGTCATTGACAACGGCGGATACACCAACAGCAGCGCGCCGCCCATGTCCATCGCCTGCGAAGATCCGTCGGGCGTGGAATGCAACAGCGGCGACTTCATGCGCCTGGCATGCACCGAGGCAGCACTCTCGTCCGCGTCCTGGAGACCCTTCGAGAAAAAATGCAACGAATCTGGATACGCCTGCACTTTCAACATTCTGACCGGCCCCGGCTGCTCCGCGGGCGAGGGCGCCAAGACCGTGTGGGTCGAGTTCAAAAACGACAAGGGCAACATCCAGACAACACACTCGTCCGACACTACGAATTATGATGTCACACCGCCAGTAATCACGGCCGTGGCCGCGTACTCGGATATGGATCAGTACCTTTGCGGCACAGCGGACGGGTGTGTGACCCTGAATCCCGTGACCGGCGGCACGGTGTATTTCAACAACCTAGGCGGCGAGGGCAACGGCCAGAAGATGACCGTCGAGCTTACCTGGAACGATTCCGGGGGCGCGGGCGGAGCGCGGGATTACTTCATCGGCCAGTACGCTTTCTCCCAGACGCCCACTTACGACGGCGTCACCACGGGCGCGGATTTCAACGGCGCCGACGGCTGGAAGCAGGTCTATGCCCTCAATTCCGGACAGGGCGACCAGAGCAACATAACCATGACCGTGTACGACAAAGCCGGCAACAGCTCGAATGTCAAGCTGAACTTTGTTCGCGACAATGCGGATCCCGGCATTTCCTACACATTCCCGTCCGCGGGCGGCAAAACCACCTGGTACAAGACAGACCCCGGGAATGTCGTGGATGTGGACTTCTCATGGGGCGGCGGAGCGCCCCTGGCCTATGCCCAGTACCGCATCGGCGCGGGCGCGTGGACGAATATTTTCAGCGCCTTCACATGGGCCAATTATTCCGCCAACTGGGGCATCGCCTGGGCCTCGCTTCCCGAGGGTGTCAACCAGATTTCCGTGCGCATTGTGGACGGCTGCGGCAATGTGCTATCGCACACTTATGTGGAAAACACCACGGGCTTTATTTTCCGCAAGGACATCACGCCGCCTTCCATCACGGCGGTCACAATCGGCTCAAACCAGGAAACATATTTTTACGGGAACAGCGCGGATGCTCTGGACTGCACTGCGGTGGGCGCGTTTCCGGGTGTGACCTGCTCGCCCTGGTTCAACAGCCTGGCGGGCGAGGGCGGGGGCCAGGCCATCACGGTCACCGTAAGCTGGACGGATGCGGCCTCGTACGACCGTCTTCAGGGGGAACCCGCATTCAACGACACGCCCGTGGCGGACACGGTCGGCCCGCCATGGACCGTGGTGTATTCCATTGAAAACAATCAGACAAACCAGACCGGCGTTGACTTCAATGTGTATGACCAGGCCGGCAACAAAGCCACCATCGCCCTGGATTTCAGGCACGACAACACAGACCCGTCGTTCGTGTACAACGATCCCGGCGCGGGCGGCGCCACGCCCTGGTACAGCGCGGATCCGGGCGCGGCCGTGGACATTGATCTGGCCTGGTCCTATGGCGCGCCCGTCACGCAGTTCGATTACCAGATCGGCGCGGGCGGGTGGAACAACCTGTGGACCGGCGAACAGAGCGCCACATACACGGCCAACTGGGGCATGGCGTGGGCCTCGCTGGCCGAGGGCCACAATGAAATCCATCTGCGCGGATACGACGCCGTGGGCAACTCCGCCGTGGCCGCCTATGCGTCCGGAAGCGTCGGGTTCCTGTTCCGCAAGGATGTGTCCGCGCCCGCCAATCCTGCGGTTCCCGTCAACGCTTGGGACAGCGCGGCAAAGAACGAGGCCCTCACCAGCAGCACAACTTATAATTATCTGAATCCCTACTTCGAGTGGGGCGCGCCCGCGGACAATCCCGCGCCCAACAATTCCGGCGTGTACGGTTACTTCGTTTCGTTCTCCACCGATCCAAATCATGATCCAAGCGCTCTTCAAACAGCAACCTCTTACACGGCCGCGGCGCCGGGCTGCGGCACGGAATACTATCTGCGCATCAAGACCGCGGACAGCGCCACGCCCACCCGCAATGTGTCGGCTCCGGTCACGGCTTTCACCTACATCAATGGCGGCAGCGCCGGCATCACGGACAACCAGGCCGGGGACGACACCTGGCGCAGCGCGCCCGGCACAGCCTACGATGTGGATTTCTCCGGCGCATGTTCCGCGAACATTGACACCATACAATACGCCATCTGGTCCGCCGCGGACATGAGCGCGGGCACCGGCTCGCAACTCCTGGCCTGGACCACCTTCGTGTCCTCTCCGGGTTCGGACACCTACACAACGGACTGGACCGTGGACGCCAACTGGGCCTCGCTCGCGGACGGCATCAACTGGGTTTCCGTCAAGGTCTGCGATGTGACCCCGATTTGCGGCGTGGCAACGGATGTGTTTTATATTTACAAGGACACCATTGGCCCCGACAATCCACCGGCGGCGGCCGCATACGACACGGCGGGCAAGGCAGTAACGCTCACGGATTCCACATGGTACAACTACCCGGCCCCGTATTTCGAATGGGCCGCGGTGTCCGACAACCCGGCCGTGCTCAATTCCGGATTCAACACATTCCTGGTTTACTTCGGCACGGATTCCGCGGGCACGCCGGACATCGCCACGGCCGCGCTCAACTTCACCTCCACGGCAACCCTGGTTTCGGGCCAGTCTTATTACCTGCGCATTTCCGGCCTGGACAACGCGGGCAACGCCACGGCCGCCGCAACCTTGTTCACATACAAATATGACGGCGCCGCGCCGGACAACCCCACGGTTGTGGCTTACGCCTCGGACGGCATGAACCCGCCCGCGCTCTCAACCGGACTGTGGTACACATTCCCTAATCCGTTCTTCAGTTGGAGCGGCGCATCGGATCTTCCGGCGGGCGTAGCCGGCGTGGACAATTCGGGCATCCAGGATTACATCTTCTATTTCGGCGATAACCCGGCGGGCGTTCCCGATTCCGCAACCACCGCGCTCGGTTTCACCTCCACCGCAACACTGGTCTGCAGCAATGTCTATTATCTGCGCATGAGCACTCGCGACAACGCCGGCAACGCCACAGGCGCTTCCACGGTGTTCGCCTATCAGTTCGACGGCGACCCGCCGCACTGGGATTACAACAGCCCGGCAACGGGCTCCTTCACTCCGTGGCTCAACGCGGACCCAGGAAACATTATTGACATTGATCTTGTCTGGGGCGGGTGTTCGCCGCTCACGGATATCGAGTACAGCACGGACACCGTGACATGGAGCAACGCCTGGTCCGGCAGCCAGACAACGGACAGAACCACGGACTGGGGCGTGCTGTGGGCGGACATGGCCGAAGGCCTCAACGAAATCAGCATCGTGGGCATTGACGCCGCGGGCAACAGGGCCACGGACACCTACGCCAGCAACACCGCCGGATTCCTGTTCCGCAAGGACACCACCGGACCGCTGAATCCCGTGGTCACGGCGTACGATTCCGCGGCCATGAGCGTGTCTCTGGCCGACAACACATGGTATCGCTATCCCGCGCCGTACTTCACATGGGCCGGCGCAGCCGACCTGCCCGCGGGCGCGGACGGCGTGGACAATTCAGGCCTCAAGGATTATTTCGTGTACTTCGGCGACAACCCCGCGGGAACGCCCGACACGGCTACCACCGCAACCGCCCTGCAATCCACGGCCACTCTCGTGTGCGACACTCCTTACTATCTCCGCTTGTACACGCGCGACAATCTCAACAACGCAACCGCCGCGCAGTCCCTGTTCACCTACAAGTTCGACGGCGATCCTCCGTTCTGGAATTACAACAGCCCGGCCACGGGTTCCTTCACGCCCTGGTACAGCTCCGATCCCGGCAACATCATTGACATTGATTTGATGTGGGGCGGATGCTCGCCTCTCACGGACATCGAGTACAGCACCGACACTGTCAATTGGCGCAATGTCTGGAACGGCAGCCAGACCGCGGATGTGACCGCGGACTGGGGCGTTCTGTGGGCCGATTTGGCCGACGGCACCAATGAAATCAGCATCGTGGGCATTGATACGGCCAACAACCGCTCCACCGAGACATACGCAGGCAACACCGCCGGGTTCCTTTTCCGCAAGGATACCGTCGCTCCGGATAACCCCGCCGCGCCCGCAAACGCATGGACCACCGACGCAAAAACTATCCCCGTGGCCGACGGCGCTTCCGAGGGATACGGCACTCTGTACTTCGAATGGGCCGCGCCCGGCGATAATCCCGCGGGCGCGGACGGAACAGACAACTCCGGCCTTGACTATTATTACATCGCTTTCTCCACGGATTCCGTGAATCCCGTGTGGGCCACAATCCCCGAAACGCAAAATAATTACTACGCCACGCCCACGGAATGCAACGCCACTTACACTCTGATGATCAGGTCCGCGGACAGAGCGGTTCCCTCGGCAAATGTGTCCGCAACGGCCACGCTGTTCACTTATATTTACGGCGGCGAGCCTGTGATCACCGACAACCAGGGCGGCGACGATACCTGGTATAACGCAGACCCCGGCGCTATCTGGGACATTGATTTCGACGCGTCTTCCTGCAATGTCCTGGACTATGCGCAATACACGATCTATTCCGCGGCCAACGGCGGCGGCTCGCTCGTCAAGGACTGGACATACATCATGGGGCCGGGCTACGGCCTGAATTCCTATTCCGCGGACTGGGCCATTGATTTCGCGGCCGCGGCCGAGGGCTGGAATTATATCTCCGTGCGCCTGGCCGACACCGGCGGTGCAGTGGTTTATGCAACGGACGCTTTCTATGTCAAGAAGGACACCACGCCGCCCAACAACGCCCCGGTTTCCGCTTATGACACATCGGCAAAAACCATCACCCTCACGGACAGCGTGTGGTACTCTTACCCGAATCCATACTTCGAGTGGTCCGCCATCGCGGATCTCCCCGCGGGCGTGGACGGCACGGACAATTCCGGCTTCGATCTCGTGAACATCTATTTCGGCACGGACCCGGCGGGCGTTCCCTTCGCCACTACCACTGGC
>JAGUYV010000059.1 GCA_020061125.1 bacterium
CGCCCGCGCCGCACCGCCGCGGCGCCCGTCAAGTTCCAGTCCAATGTGTCCAAACAGCAATTCGAGGCCATGGTCCGCGCGGCCAAGAAATACATCAAGGCCGGGGACATCTTCCAGGTGGTGCTGTCCCAGCGAATGAGCGCAAAACTCAATGTGCCGCCGTTCGATGTGTACCGCGCGCTTCGCTCGCTGAACCCGTCGCCGTACATGTTTTTTCTGAATCTCGGCGAACTGAACCTGGTGGGCGCGTCGCCGGAAATTCTGGTGACCATGCGCGACCGCAAGGTCACGGTGCGGCCCATCGCGGGCACGCGCCCGCGGCCCGAGGACCCGGCCCGCGAACAGGCTGTGATTGACGATCTTCTGGCCGATGAAAAGGAGCGCGCCGAGCATGTGATGCTCGTGGATCTGGGCCGCAACGACATCGGCCGCGTGGCCGTGCCGGGAACCGTGAGCGTGGATAACCTCATGGACATCGAGCGCTACTCGCATGTCATCCACATCGTGTCCAATGTGACCGGGAAGATGAAGCGGGGCCGGGACGCGCTGGACGCGCTCAAGGCCACATTCCCCGCGGGAACGGTGAGCGGCGCGCCCAAGGTGCGCGCCATGGAGATCATTGACGAACTCGAGCCAACGCGGCGCGGTCCCTACGCGGGCGCCGTGGGCTACATCAGCTACTCCGGGGACATAGACACCTGCATCGCCATCCGCACCATCTACACGCACAAGGGCCGCGCATACATCCAGGTGGGCGCGGGCATCGTGGCCGACTCGCAGCCCGCGCGCGAGTTCCAGGAAACCATCAGCAAATCCAAAGCCATGACCGTCGCCATCCAGACGGCCGCCGGAGGTCTCTCATGATCCTGCTCATAGACAACTATGACTCCTTTACTTACAATCTTTACCAGTATCTGTCCGAACTCGGAGCGCTCGTGGAAGTCTTTCGCAACGACCGGATTTCCATCGCCGAAATCGAGCGCATGGCGCCCGCGCGAATCGTGATTTCGCCGGGTCCGGGTCGCCCCGAGGATGGGGGCGTGTCTCTGGAGTGCATCGAAAAACTGGGGCCGCGGATCCCGCTTCTGGGCGTGTGCCTCGGGCACCAGTGCATCGGCCAGGCGTTCGGCGGCAAAGTGGTGTCCGCGCCGCGCCTCATGCACGGCAAAACCAGCGGCATCGCGCACGACGGCAAGGGCCTCTTCAAGGGCGTGGAAAACCCGTTCACGGCCACCCGCTACCACTCGCTCATCGTGGACGAAAAATCCCTGCCGGACTGTTTCGAGATCACCGCGCGCACGCAGGAAGGCGAACTCATGGGCCTGCGCCACAAAAAGCATCCCATCGAGGGCATCCAGTTCCACCCGGAGTCCATTCTCACGCCCGCGGGCAAGGCGATTTTAAAGAATTTCATCGGTTCGTGATCTTATGTTTTCAGGCGCTATATGGCAAAATGCATCCTTGGAGGCGGCGAAGTCCGAGCCGCGCGGCCACTCGCTCCTGGTCGAATCCCTGCTCGAATTCATGAAGGGCTTCGACTGGAACTGGCTGCTGTATTTCGCCACGGGCGCCATGCTCACCTTTGCGGTGATCCTGTTCGCCAGCATGTTCATCAAACGGTGGCAGATGACGCGCCTGGGCTTTTTCCTGTTCACGGCCGCGACCTTCGTGGTGCGCGTGGCGCGCCCGGACGACGCCTTCTGGAACATCGCCGCCATCGTGGGCGCGGTCGTGTCCGTGTTCCTGCTCGTGTCGGTTTCCGCAAAAGGGCGGCTCGTGAACCGCAAGGAGCCGGTCTATTACATTCTGAATACCGCGACGCTGATTCTGATCTTTTTCGACATAACCTTCTTCACGGCCACCATGGCCGCAATCGCCCTGCTGGCTTCGGTGTTCTTCCTGACCACAAAAGCGCCGTCCCGCGCCGGCAAGTACAAGGAGCGGGAGGCCGACCCCATTCTCCTGGAATCCCTGCAAAAGCGCGCACGAAAGCGATGACCGCAACCGTTCTCGACAACATCCTTGCCTCCGCGCGCCGCCGCGCGGCCGCGGCAAAAGACATGACGCCGGAGCGCGCGCTCGAAGCCGCGCCCCTGTTCCACGAGCCGCGCCGCGGATTCCGCGCCGCACTGGAGCGCGCGCGGCCCTTCGCCGTAATCGCGGAACTCAAAAAAGCATCCCCGTCCAAAGGGCTGCTGTGCCCGGATTTCGACCCCGCGCGCATCGCCCGCGCCTATCAAGACAACGGGGCCGCGGCCCTGTCCGTGCTCACCGAGCCGGAGTTCTTTCTCGGCGGCCTCGAAAACCTGGGCGCCGCGCGCCGTGAAACCGGCCTGCCCCTGCTGCGCAAGGACTTCATCGTGGACCCGTACCAGTTGACCGAGGCGCGCGCCGCGGGCGCGGACTGTGTTCTGCTCATCGCCGCCGCGCTTTCCTCAAACGATCTCGAGTCCTTCACACGCCGCGCGCATGAACTCGAACTCGATGTGCTCGTCGAGGTGCACAACGCCGGGGAACTGGAGCAGGCGCGCGATTGCGGCGCGGACATCTTTGGCGTGAACAACAGGAACTTGAAAACCTTCGAGGTTTCCATCGAAACCAGCCTGCGGCTCGCGGAATTGCTGCCCGCGCGCGCGTGCCGCATCAGCGAGAGCGGGCTTAAGACACGCGCGGATCTGGACACCCTGCACGGCGCCGGATTCACGGGGTTTCTGATCGGAGAAACCCTGGTGGCGTCCGGAGATCCGGGCCGCGCGCTTCAGCAATTGCTTGGAGGCATCTCCCAATGACACTTCCCGACGCCAGGGGGCGATTCGGCCCGTACGGCGGCTCGTTCGTGCCCGAAACCCTGTTCACGGCCCTCAAGGACCTGGATGAAAAGTACCGGGAACTCAAGACCGATCCCGCGTTTCAGAGCGAACTTGCGTCCCTGCTCAAAACCTATGTGGGCAGGCCGTCGCCCCTGTATTTCGCCGAAAAATTCTCGCGCCGCACGGGCCGCGGCAACCGCGTGTACCTCAAGCGCGAGGATCTTAATCACACGGGCGCGCACAAGGTGAACAACACCATCGGCCAGGCGCTCATCGCCGTGCGCCTGGGCAAGAAGCGCCTCATCGCCGAAACCGGCGCGGGCATGCACGGCGTGGCCACGGCCACGGCCGCGGCCCTGCTCGGCCTTGAATGCGACATTTATATGGGCGAAGAGGATGTTGAGCGCCAGGAGCACAATGTGTTCCGCATGCAGCTTCTGGGCGCGCGCGTGATCCCTGTGTCCTCGGGCAGCCGCACGCTCAAGGACGCCATCAACGAGGGGTTCCGCGACTGGATCGCCAATGTTGCGGATACGCACTACCTTATGGGCACCGTGGCAGGCGCGCATCCGTTCCCGGAAATCGTGCGCGATTTCCAGCGCATCATCGGCGACGAAACCCGCGAGCAAATTCTCGAAGCCGAGGGCCGGCTCCCGGACATGCTGGTAGCCTGCGTGGGCGGCGGCAGCAACGCCATGGGCCTGTTCTACCCGTTCCTCGAAGAGCCGTCCGTGGGCATCATCGGCGTGGAGGCGGGCGGCGAGGGCATCCACACCCCGCGCAACGCCGCGTCACTGGAAACCGGAACTCCCGGCGTGATCCACGGCAGCATGACCTATCTGCTCCAGGACGAGGATGGCCAGATTCTGCCCACGCATTCGGTGTCCGCGGGCCTGGACTACCCCGGCGTCGGCCCCGAGCATGCGTGGCTCAAGGACACGGGCCGCGCGCGTTATGTGAATGTGACCGACGATCAGGCGCTCGAAGCCTTCAACATCCTGTGCCGCGACGAGGGGATCATTCCCGCGCTCGAAAGCTCGCACGCACTGGCCTGGCTCCTGCACGGCGATCCGGGCGAAGACAAAATCATCGTGGTCAACCTCTCGGGCCGCGGGGACAAGGATATGCACATCGTTCAGAAACACATGAAATGACGGGCGCGGCATCACGCGCCGGAGACCGGAACCATGACAATTGCCGATAAACTCGAACTTCTCAAATCACAGGGGCGCAAAGCCCTGACCCCGTTCTCGACCGTGGCGGATCCGGACTGGGACACCTCGCTGGAAATCTTCCGCGGGTTTGGCGAATGGGGCGCGGATTTCATGGAGCTGGGCATTCCGTACTCGGACCCGCTCATGGACGGGCCTACGCTCCAGGTGTCCTACACCCGCACCCTGGCCAACGGGTTCCGCGTGGCTTCTCTGCCAAAATTCGTGGAACAGGTGCGCGCCGGAACAGATACCCCCATGCTGGTCATGACCTGCTTCAACCCGGTGTTCAAATACGGGGTCGAGGCGTTCTTCCGGGATACGGCCTCGGCGGGCGTGGACTCGCTGCTCATCACGGACCTGCCCCCCGAGGAGTGGGACGACAAGATGGACCTGGCGCAACGGCACGGCCTGGGCACGATCTTCCTGGTCACGCCCGCCACTCCCGCGGCGCGGGTCAAGGCCATCGGCGAGCTGTCCCGCCCGTTCGTGTACTGCGTATCCAAAGCCGGAGTCACGGGCGAGGGCGGCGGACTGCCCGCGGAGCTTGAGGCCTATACGCGGTCCGTGCGCGAGGGCGTGCCCGCGCCGGTGTTGATCGGCTTCGGCATCTCCACGCCCG
>JAGUYV010000219.1 GCA_020061125.1 bacterium
CCCGCGCCTGGCGCTCGCCTCGTGCCTGGTGCGCTGCTTCACCACGGACGGCGCGCCGGTTCCCGAAGGCATGGCCCTTTACGAGCAGTGGATCAATTCCGTGGTTTCTCCGGCTGACATCGAGCGCGACTTTTTCGTGGAATCCCCGTTCGCGCACCCGTCGGTGACATTCCGCAAACGGGCGGCGCTGGATGCGGGCGGGTACATGGACCGGGGCTGGCCCGAAGATTACGACCTGTGGATGCGGCTGCGGCTGAACGGCGCGCGGTTCGCCAAGGTTCCGGAAATCCTGTTCGAGTGGCGAGACACTCCGGCGCGCGTGTCCCGCACGCACAGGGACTACTCGCCGGTTGCGTTCAAGAAACTCAAGGCGTTTTATCTTTTGCAGACATATCTGAAGGGGCGGAGCTGGGTCACGATCTGGGGTGCGGGGCGCGGGGGCCGCTGGTGGGCCGCGGAGCTGGCCGCATCGGGCGTGCGCACACGCCGGTTCGTGGACATTGATCCCAGAAAAATCGGCCGTGCGCGCGCGGGCGCGCCGGTGATTGCGCCCGAAGACCTACTGCCTGTGGAGGAGGGCGATTTCATTCTGTGCGCGGTGGAGTCGCGCGGCGCGCGGCCGCTGATCCGCGACGCGCTGCTGCGCATGGGGTTCGAAGAGCTTCGGGACTTCGTGTTCGTGGCGTAACCCCGACACTGTTCATATAAGGAAATGCGCAACCCGCCCCAACAATCCCGCCCGCGACATCCTGTCCACTGGACGGAACCACGGCCAAACGCGGATTTCTGACGAAAAAATGCGCGCAAGGCGCCCTGCCCGCACGCGCATCATTTGTTGCAGCGCGCAAGCCGCAACCTGGCGGCGTTGTAGGCTTTGAGCACTTCCTGATTCTCGAATTCGAGATAGCGGCTCAACTGGCGGCGCAGTTCGTAGTTCATGAATTTCTTGATGCCAGCCAGGGAATTGCCGGGCACGGCCGCGAACTTGTGCGCCGCGTGCATGGCCGCCTGCTCCATGTCAGCAGCGGGCACGACCTCGTCCACCAGGCCCAGGCCGTGCAGCTTTTCCGCGGTGATGTCGCCAGGCTCGGTGAGTAGCTCATAGGCCACGCGGCGCGATACCATGTGCGGCAGGAAGAACGGCCCGCCTCCCTTGGGCGGCATGTCCGCTCTTAAAAATGCGTTCTGCACCACGGATCCCTCGGCCATGATCCGGTAATCGCACACAAGCCCCGCATAGAAGAACTGCGACACCAGCGGCCCGAACTCGGCGCTCACCACAAACTTGTCCAGGTCCAGAACGGTGAGCATGAACTGGTTGAAGATGTTCAGCATCTTGTGCATGATCTTCTGATCCGCCTCGGGCAGCAGCGCTTTTTCGAAGAAGTCCACGAACTCGGCGGCCCCGGCTTTTTCGGATCGGCCGAACAGCACCACGCTCTTGATGCGGTCGTCGAGCGCCACGCTCTGCAAGCATTCCACGAACCGGTTTTTGGCGCCCATATCCAGCGTGAAAATGAAAGGCTTGTCAACGAAACGCAGCAGAAGGACATCATCGTGGCGCTCGGAAGTGAACGCATCGCAGCATTTGTAGAGGCAGTCGGACTCGGCCATGGGTCTGGCTCCTTTCGCGGCGCGGCCGCGCGCGGGCGCGGCCCGGACTCGTATGCGGGTCTGGTTTCTATCCGTATTATACCACCGGCGGCCCTGCGCGAAACAGAACAGAAAAATCACAAACGCACGCGGCGCGGAGTTAATGCGCGGCAAGCCGTTGATTAAGTGCAGCGTGAAAAACGCCGGGGACAGAGGTGTTATTATCAAAACTGCCGCCAAAAAGTTCATGCTGGATTTGCAGGGCGCGGGCACATCCCCCTTGATCCCCCTTTGCTAAGGGGGACCTTGAAACCGGGCGTTCACGATGCGCCCAAAAGCGCCAATAGACAGGTCTGCGAAACCTGTTGTTGCCAGACCGAAGCATAGCGTGACGGATAAGCTAAGGCCCGCGTTTGTGTACACGAAGTCATGCATACTAAGCCGAAACAGAGTAGTGCGACAGACTATTGGGAGCGCTTTCATGGGGGAAATCGGCCAAAACAGGATGTCGTTTTACTTTCGTTCTCCTCTGGACCACGGCATCTTCAAATCTATTTCGGCATGAAAGTGACCGGGAAAGCAACAGGCAGCATGCCGCATTGTTGATGTCGTTATTTTTGAAAGAATCGTTTTTTGTGCTTGATTGAACAGTACGGGAAATTCCTACTCCCCTGAAGCTGCATCGAATTCCCTTAAGGCCGCGTCAATTCTCGTGTTGTCCGCGGCATGAATAATCGCGCTTTTAGGAAAACGCCGTCCCGGCTCAAGGGTCCCCCTTAGAAAAGGGGGATCAAGGGGGATGTATCTCTTTTCCGCAAACCGCACGCGGTTCGCCAACCATAAAAAAATCCCCCCAGGACACGGGAGCGTTCAGCAGGCGCCGTACACTTCGATGAGCGCGCGCTGCTCGGGCGAGCGCGCGGCCTCGGGCGTGGCCCTGCACTTCTCCAGATAAGCGCGCAGCTCCGGGGTGCGCACCGCTTCGGGATCCCGGCGCTGTTTCTCAAGCAGGCCCGGAAGGACAAGCGACACATCTTCCTGCTGCGTTGCGCCGAGGAGCTTGGGCGCGATCCACGACGGGCGAAGCAACCGGGTCATGCGCAACATGGCCTTGCCCCGCACAAAGCGTTTTTCCAGATCGTCGCGGTAATCGCCGGAGCCGGGGACATCGTCCACAAGCGTCTCTACGAATGAGGCGTGCTCCGCATCCGTCATGTATTCCTCGCGGATCATGCGCAGCTCGCCGGAGTCCAGGAAGAACCCGCCGCACCCGTAACATTCATCCACTTTCACGGACTGGGCGCGGCCGTAGTTATGGATGCGCATGGGGATGCCGCACTTGGGGCATGGGATCTGCCCGCGGTTCGGAGGGTTGCTTCTTGGCGACAGCATGGCCGCGGCCAGCGCCTGCCCGCTGCCCTCGTGCCGCTCGTCAATTTTGATCAGTTCCATCCAATCCAACCAAAGGCCCTTGCAGCTTTGGCATATATCAATGACGACCCCGCCGAAATCCTGCGCCATCATCGCTGTGTTGCACGCGGGACAGTTCATGGCTCCGCCTCCTCGCCGTTCGCGGTTTGTGTTTCCATCCGGCTCAATGAACCCTGGCAAGGTATTTTATCAAAAAAACGCGCGGCGCGCGAATCGCGTTTGCCCGGCGCGCCCGGCGTCTGCTATGATCCGCTCAACGCATTTCGCTCAAGGGGGAATCCGCAACATGGCGCAAAAGAATCTTCCGCAACAGGGACTGGATCAGGACAGCCTGTTCTCCGCGCTCGAGGAAATCAAAGGCGGCGATCTCGCTTACGGCGATGGCCGCGTGTTCTCGCTCATATACAACGCCGGGCAGGATGTCATCGAGGTGGGCCGCCGCGCATTCGCCATGTTCCTGGTCGAGAATGGGTTAAGCCCGTTTGCGTTCCCCAGCCTTAAAACCCTGGAGACCGAGGTGGTGTCCATGACCGCGTCCCTGCTGCACGGCGGGGACGGCGCCGCGGGCAACATGACCACGGGCGGCACCGAGAGCATCCTCATGGCCGTGAAAGCCGCGCGGGACCGCGCGCGCAAAAAGCGCCCGCACATCACACAGCCCGAACTCGTCAAGGCCGTGACCACGCACCCGGCGTTCGACAAGGCCGCGCACTACCTGGGCATCAAGGTCGTCACCGTGCCCGTGGACAAGGATTTCCGCATGGATGCGGACGCGGCGCGCGACGCGCTCACGGACAACACGATCCTCATGGCCGGATCCGCGTTCACCTACCCGCACGGCATCGTGGACCCCATCGAGGACCTGGCCGCGATGGCCGCGGAGCGCGGCGTGTGGTTTCACACGGACTCGTGCCTGGGCGGGTTCATTCTGCCGTTCCTCGAAGAACTCGGGTGCGACATCCCGGCGTTCGATTTCCGCGTGCCGGGCGTGACTTCGATGTCGTGCGACCTGCACAAGTACGGCTACTGCCCCAAGGGCGCGAGCACGGTGCTGTACCGCAACGCAGCGGACAGGGCGCACCAGTACTTCGCGCACGCGGACTTTCCCGGCGGCGTGTACGGCACGCCCA
>JAGUYV010000233.1 GCA_020061125.1 bacterium
CCTCGCGCCGCGCGCACCGCACGAACAGGCTGGACACCAGGTTGTTGACCTGGAAAATGTCGCCGGTGAAAAGCTGGAGCACGGGTTTGCCGATGCGCGCGCAGGCGCTCATGACGGACGCGCGCAGGGCCGGGGCCACGCCGAACCGGGACTCGGGCTTGACCTCGGTGCGCATGCGCAACCGCCAGGCGGCTTTTTCGTCGCCCAGATACCGCTCGCGGAACTCGGCCAGGCGCTTGCTGCCGCGCAGAAATTCCTCGTCGGGGATGCCGCCGGTAAGCCCCACCTGCAGGCTGTGCCGGTCCGAGAGCGTGTACTGGCTCCAGCCGGTGCGGGACTCGACCAGGATGACCGTGCCGCCCGGCGCAAGCCGCGCGCGGATGAACTGCTCGTAGGCGCGAGGCAACTGGAGGTATTTATATCTCATCAGCAATGAGTTTTTTACCCGGAGCCGGTCGTGAACGGGATCGTATTCGCTCACAAGCTCCACAAACGGGTCCTGGCGGCACACGGTGTCGGCCACCTCGGACGCGCGCTTGGCGTAGTCCGCGATGCCGTCCGCGTTCATGGGCCTGGGGTGGCTGATGCACATGCGGTAGTTCAGGGGCAGAAACGGGGCGTCGAGCACGCACGACAGGTAGGCCATGGACCCGAGCGGCGGGCCGAGGATGATGTGATGGTAGGGCCTTTTTTCGTATAGTGACGCGAACCAGTTGGCCACCATGGCGCCCGGGAACCGGCGCACGGTTTCAAAATCGTGCATCTGGGTTTTGTAGAATTGCTCGAACGCCAGGCGCCTGACGAAGTGGCCGGCGTTCTGCGAGAGCGCGGCCGCGGATTTCACGGCGCCGCCCATGCGGAACGGGATGTGCGGCTGCTCTTCGAGAGTGCGCGCAGTGAGCGCCGGTGTCACATAGGAAAGATCCAGAAAATCCAGTGGCGGGTTCTGCGGGGCGTCCTGTTGTCGGCTCTTCTTACTGCTCATTCAAATACTCTTTGATGAACTGATAGTTGCGCATGATGTCCGGGTTGTAGGGCGCGAGGCGCGCGGCCTGCTCGAAGTATCCGGCGGCCACCTTGTATTCCTTTTTCATGACATAGGCCGCTCCCAGATCGTTGAGGTACAGGGGCCGCTGCGGGTCGTTCATGGATGACAGGTTCAGCGCCTTCTGAATCATCTTGATTCCCGTCTCGATGTCGCCGAGGTTCAGGTGGTTGGTGCCCAGGTTGTCGTATGCCGGAGCGAAGTCCGGGTTCAGCTCGATGGCCTTTTCATAGCAGGCCATGGCCGCGCGGATCAGGCCCAGGCGGTCGTAGGAATGTCCGAGATTGTTGTACGCGATGAAATGGCCGGGGTCTATGGCGATGGCTTTTCTGTGATGTTCCACGGCGTTGACAAGAAGTTCCTGGGAATCGTAGATCACTCCCAGAGTGGTGAAGGCATTGGCCAGTTGGGGGTCTATTTCGATGGCGCGCTGCATGGACTCGATGGCCTGGCGCGTGCGGCCCAGAAGGCGGTACGCCTCTCCCAGGTCGGCGTGATATGCGGCGATGTCCGGGTTCATGAGGATGGCCTGACGGTACTGCTGCACGGCGCGCTCCAGGTCTCCGGCCATATGCAGCTTCACCGCCGCTTCATAATAACCGGCCGCCATGTCCGCATAGTTCTGCCCGTCGGCAGCGGGTGGTTCCGCGTCCGCGGACGCAGGGGGCGTTTGATCTATGATCGCTTCCGGGTCGTGCTCCTGGGCCGAGGCGGGTGCAAACCAGGGCGCCGCCATCAGCGCCGCGCACAGCATGAGGCTCGCGATCCGCTTCATTCCTGGTCCCTGCCGCTCATGGGATTGTCCTCGTCGCCCACTTCAAATATCAGAAGCGTCAAGTCGTCCTGCCGCGGGGTTTCGCCCGCGAATTCCTCGAGTTCCTCGACCAGAAAATGCGTGAGCCGGAACGAATTCGCGTTGGGGTTTTCCTTGACCCGCTGCACCAGGCGCTCGTAGCCGAACATGGACCCGTTCTCGTTGCGCGAATCCACGACCCCGTCCGTGTACAGGATCACTTTGTCTCCCATTTGCAACGGCATGACTTTTTCCTGGAATGTGACCGAGGAGAACATGCCCAGTCCGAAACCCTCGGCCTCCAGGGGAATGATCTCGCCGGTTCCGGGACGGAACAGGAACGGGGGGTTGTGCCCGGCGCACGAAAATGTCATGGTCATGTCGTTCATGTCCACCACAACAAAGAAGCAGGTGAGGTAAATGCTGTGCTGCGCTCCGAAATGGCGGTACATGATGTCGTTGACCTTGCCCAGGATTTCCGACGGGGACTGGAACTGATCCTTGATCTGGCTGAACAGCACGGTGACCATGGACATGACCAGGGCCGCGGAAATGCCCTTGCCGGACACATCGCCGATGAACGCGCCCAGGCGCGCATCGTCGAGCTTGTAGAAATCGAAGCAGTCGCCTCCGATTTCGCCGACCTGGAAATTGGCGGCGCTGATTTGAAGGCCTTTGACTTTGGGATACACCTGCGGAAGCAGTTCCTGCTGGATTCTGTGAGCCAGGCGCAGATCGAATTCGATCATGCGCTGTCGGCGGTTCAGATCCTGGTTGCGGGTTTCAAGCTCCGAAGAGAATTCGATGAGTTCGCGGTTTTTGTCTTCGAGTTCGCGCACGCTGCGGCCCAGGTTTTCGGCCAGGGCGTTGAACGCCGCGGCCAGGGCGCCCATTTCATCATTGCCGTCCGCCGGGACCCTCTGGCTGAAATCCATATCCGCCATTGCCCCGCAAAGCGCGGTCATGCGCCGTGCGGAACCGCTTACGCGGCGCGCAATGAAAAATGCGGAGCACGCCACGGCCATCAGATACATGGCGCCCACCAGCAGAGCCAGACGCCAGCGCTGGCGCACAATGGTCTCATCCAGGCCCGCCATGGAAACGCCCAGCATGATCTGGCCCAGGAACTTGCCCGATCCGCCCCTGTGCAGGGATGCGTAATAGACCAGCGAGAAATCCTCGAAACGGCCGCCGAACCTGTGCGCGCGCGAGGGATCGTAATGCTCGACGCTGCTCATGCGCGTGGTGCGCGTACGCAGTTTCGGCCCCGGGTCCGTGGCGCTCACATGCATCTCGGCTTTGCCGTGCGGGTACTGGTTCATGAAATCCATGGAGTCGTACAATTTCGCGCCGCCGGCGTCCGCGACCACAATTTGCATGTTGCTGAATCGCGAAGCGCTGTTCAAATAAGCGCGCGCCTCGCTGTCCGGGTCCATGAGCGATTCCGGTGAAGTGATGAGCCGGTCAGCTTCGTTCACCACCTGCTCGAATTTTTCCTGCTGCACCATGACATACTCGCCGGTGACCCACATGCGCAGCACGCCCATGAGAAGCAGCAGCGCAAGCGAGAACGCCGCAAGAAGCACGAGCGCCCATTTAATCGTCAATGTGATGCGCGAACCGGATTGCATATGCCTGCCTGTCCGCCCGCTTGCTGATCGGGCCTGTGAACGATTCGGTTATTTGGCTTTTTTCCCGGCGGCGGCCTTGCGTTTGGCTGCGGTTTTTTTCGCGGCCGTTTTTTTCACCGCCGGTTTTTTCGCGGTTTTCTTTTTTGCGGGCGCTGTCCCCGCTGCTTTCAATCGGCTGATTTTGCTTTCGAGCTGTTCGAGGCGATCTTCTATCTCATCCAGCTCGGAGCGCGTGGCCACGCCCGCCGCGGACAGCGCGTCGGTGAGAATTTCACGCACGATGCCGCGCAGTTCCTCGCGTTCGCCTCGCGCCTGATCCATGATCCGTTTGATGAACCCGCGCGAATCCTTGCGCTTGAGTTCTCCGCGCTCGATCAATTCCTCGACATACTCCTCGACGCGCTGCTGGGAGCGTTCGAGCCATCCGGGTCCGGCGAACCGGTTGTCCTGGGGTTCCATGGCGCCAACTCCTCTCGCGCGCCTCGGGGCGCGCCGGTCTGAATCAAATGACTTTTTCCAGTCCGAAGACATAGCCTTTCAGAGAGAGCGACTTGCGCACGGCGAGAACCACGCCGGGCATGAAGGATTCGCGGCTCGCCGTGTCGTGGCGTATGGTGAGGGTCTGCGCCAAGCCACCGAAAATCACTTCCTGGTGCGCCAGAAATCCCGGCAGACGCACGCTGTGCACGGCGATGTCCGCCAGCTTGCCCCCGCGCACCCCTTTGAGCTTTTCGACTTCCGTGGGATCCTTGTGCGCGGGCATACCCTTTTTCGCAGCGGCGATGAGTTCCGCCGTGTACAGCGCCGTGCCGCTTGGCGCATCGCGCTTCTGATCGTGGTGCAACTCGATGATTTCCACCGCGGGCATGAATTGCGCGGCCTTTTGCGCGAACTGCATCATGAGCACCGCGCCGATGGCGAAATTCGGCGCCACGATCACGCCGAGTTTTTTGTCCGCGGCGAGCTTTTCCACTTTCTTGAGATCCGCGGATGCAATGCCCGTGGTGCCGACCACCAGGCGCAGCCCCGCGTCCAGCGCCGCCTTTGCACGAGTCCAGAACCCATTGGCCACTGCGAAATCCACCATGACCTGCGCCCCCGGCGTTCTGACCACGCCCTTGAGATCGTCCGTGATGCAAACGCCCAGCGGCTTGAGTCCGGCCGCTTCGCCCGCGTCCTGCCCGCACCCGAACATGTCCAGCGCGCCGGCCACGCGCATGTCCGGCTCCGCGGTGACCGCGCACACGACCTGCCGGCCCATGCGACCGTACGCCCCGGATACGATTACGCCGGTCTGTTTTTTTGCCATATTCCTCTGCTCCCGATCGGCTGTGTTGTCAAAGAGAAAAGCGGTCCGCGGGGCGGAGCCATCCGCCCCGCGGCGCTTGCGTTCTGATGGTCAGCCTTTTGCCGCGGCTTTCCTGCGCGCGGGTTTGGCCTCGATGCCCTTGCGCCAGTGCAGCAGCTTGTTGATGGCCATGACATAGGCCTTGGCGCTGGCCAGCACGATGTCCAGTTCCGCGCCGCGGCCCGAGAAGATCTTGCCGCTCTCATCCGAGATGCGGGCCGTGACCTCGCCCAGGGCGTCCATGCCGCCGGTCACGGACTTGACCGAGAAATCCACGAGCTTGATGTCCACGCCCGCGATTTGCCTGATGCACTGGTACACCGCGTCAATGGGGCCGACGCCGATGGCCGCCTGTTCGAGCAGTTCGCTCTGATGCAGCATCTCGATCATGGCCGTGGCCTTGGCCGTGCCCCCGCACATCACATGCACGGACTGCAGGCGGTAGGTTTCGTCCACCACGGTCAGTTCGTCCTCGATGATGGACTGGATGTCGTCGTCCGTGACTTCCTTTTTCTGGTCGCACAGGTTCTTGAAGCGGCTGAAGGCCTTGTTGAGCATGGCGGTGTCCAGCTCATAGCCCAGCTCGATGAGTTTGTCGTTGAAAGCGTGGCGGCCGCTGTGCTTGCCGAGCACCAGGGACGAGGTGGCGATGCCGATGGTTTCGGCGTCCATGATCTCGTAGGTGCGCTTGTCGCGCAGCACGCCGTGCTGATGGATGCCGGCTTCGTGCGCGAACGCGTTGCGGCCCACAATAGCCTTGTTGGGCTGCACGGTGAAACCGGTGATTTTGCTCACCATGCGGCTGGTGCGGTAAATCTCCTGGGTGATGATGTTGGTTTTTACGCCCATGAGGTCGTGGCGCGTGTAAATAGCCATGACGATCTCTTCGAGGGACGCGTTGCCCGCGCGCTCGCCCAGGCCGTTGATGGTGCACTCGACCTGGCGCGCGCCGTTGCGGATCGCGGCCAGGGAATTGGCCACAGCCAGCCCCAGGTCGTTGTGGCAATGCACGCTGAAAACCGCCCTGCCCGAATTCGGAACCTTTTTGATCAGATTGCCGATCAGCTTTCCGAATTCCTCGGGGATGGCGTAACCCACGGTGTCCGGGATGTTCACATGCGTGGCGCCCGCGGCGATGACTTTTTCCACCACTTCGGCCAGGAAATCGAACTCGGAGCGGGATGCGTCCTCGGGCGAAAACTCGACTTCGTCGCAGTATCCGCGCGCCCGCTTCACCGCCTCCACCGCGGCCTTGACCACCTGGCGCGGCGTCATTTCGAGTTTCTTTTTCATGTGCACGGGCGAAGTGGCGATAAAGGTGTGGATACGGGGCCGCTCGGACGCCTTGATGGCGTTCCACGCGCGGTCTATGTCCGCGAACCCGGTGCGGCACAGACCCACGATGGCAGGGCCGTAAACATTCCTGGCGATAAGCTCCACGGCGTCGAAATCGCCCTGGGAACTCATGGGGAATCCCGCCTCGATGGCGTCCACATTGAGCTTGGCCAGTTGCAGGGCCAGTTTGAGTTTTTCCTGCACATTCATGGTGCACCCCGGGCTTTGCTCGCCGTCCCGGAGCGTGGTGTCGAAAATATAAACGGTATCGTCAGTTTTGCTCTTTGCGTTCATGGTTATTTCTTCAACCACGACATCATGGCGCGAAGCTGCTTGCCCACAATCTCGATCTGGTGATCGCGGTCAGCCTGGGCCAGGGCGTCGAAGTTGGGCCTCCCTTTGCGGTTTTCTTCGATCCACTCGTTGGCGAAGGTGCCGTCCTGAATTTCCGAAAGGACCTGCTTCATGGCGCGCTTGGTTTCCTTGGTCACGATGCGCGGCCCGCGGGTCAGATCGCCGTATTCGGCCGTGTCGCTGATCGAGTAGCGCATGAACTGCATGCCGCCCTCCTGCATCAGGTCCACGATGAGCTTCAGCTCGTGCAGGCATTCGAAATACGCGATTTCCGGCTGGTACCCGGCCTCGACAAGGGTCTCGAACCCGGCTTTGACAAGGGCCGTGCACCCGCCGCACAGAACGGACTGTTCGCCGAACAGATCGGTTTCGGTCTCTTCTTTGAACGAGGTTTGAAGGACTCCGGCCCTGGCGCCGCCAATGCCCCAGGCATACGCCAGGGCCTTGGGCAGCGCTTCGCCCGTGGCGTCCTGATGCACGGCCACGAGCGAAGGAACCCCCTTGCCTTCCTGGTACACGCGGCGCACCAGGTGGCCCGGTCCTTTGGGCGCCACCATGGCCACATCCACATCCGCGGGAGGCACTATGGTTTTAAAATGAATGGCGAAGCCGTGGGCGAACATGAGCAAATCGCCCGGTTTCAGCCCCGGCTTGATTTCCGTTTCGTATGTGTCGCCCTGAAGGTGATCCGGGATCAGCACCATGATTACATCGGCTTCGGCAACGGCCTCGGCCGTGGGCAGAACGGCAAGCCCGGCGTCCCGCGCCGCATCCCAGGACTTGCTTCCCTGGCGCAGCCCCACCCGGACATCGAACCCGCTGTCCTTGAGATTCAGCGCATGCGCGTGCCCCTGGCTGCCATAGCCGAGCACCGCAATTTTCTTGCCCTTCAGCATTTCGGGTTTTGCGTCGCTTTCATAAAAAATCGTTGCCATCACAATGACTCCCCGCTTGAAAAAATCACCGGCCGCACCGGATTTCCCGGCCAGCCTGTCAAATTTATATTTTAGCAAATATTAGAGAAATAATAAGGGTGTTGCGTATTTAGATAATACCAGCCCGATTCGCCCGCAGATCCACTCCATCGCGTATTCGGCAGCAAACCATCAATGGACAGAGATCAAGCGGCGTATTGGATAATTTCAAGCTCGGCGCAAGGACTGATTTTTGCCAAGGTTTCTTCGATCCATGCCATTACGGAATCCTCAATCAAGTATTCACCGCAATACGCGCACTGGAGAATCGGAAGATTCTTAATAATGACGATGTTGCGCTCATCACGCTTGAAGGGAAGATCCGTAGTCACATTCTTCAATCCGCTCCCGCACATCTGACAGTTCATTTCCGGATCCTCCTTTTCATGCCGCAATCCCATTCGTCCGGATCGGGCTGGTATGCCGTAACAACCCTGACATTCGGACTGTCGGTATCCAACGCAAACAGCACATGCAGTATTTTCTGTTGTTTACAGGTCCAAACAAGGCAGGATGGCAAATATTTGTCATCCGGATACGATTCAATAATCTCATAGTGCTCCAATGTATCTAAAATGTCACTTATCTGTATATGGCGCGTTGTTTCAAGCGCATGTTCACATGATAGGTCCACAAAATGCGTCGTTCTCTTACGCAGTGTTTAATAAACACCAGAGGGTCGGCCGGGCTGCCTGTGTGTGATTGTCCCGGATTCAAAAGTTTCCCCAAATTTCCAATGAAAACGCCTTGGAACTCTGCCGCGAAACAGCGTTTCACTTGCGTTTCAAATCATTATAGCACGAATACTCTCCGGATCTGAAACGCTGCGCGTCCATGGAATCGAGGCCATCCCGGCCGCATAAACATCGTGCTGTTGTAAAGGAATCCGGCAGTAAATGCAAAAAATCGCCGCTATCCGATTTGCGCCTTCCGTTTTCTCCAGAGCCGCACTTGTTGAAAAACAATCGGCGGCTGTTGCATTCCGCGTTGCGATGCGGGAAAATTGAAGTATAAACCGTTCCGTGGCATTGAGATTGATCTTCTATTTATTGACAGCGTCATTCACCGTTGACAAGGGGAGGCGCACCATGGATACCGCACCGCAACAACCGGAATGCTGTGATCAGACCCAGGTGGAGAGGCGGGAGGGCGTCGCCGTCATGCACTTCACGCGCCAGCCGCTGTTCGCCACCACGAATTTGCGCGAGCGCGCGCGCATTCTCAACTGCCTGCAACAACTCATCTCCGACACGACCGTGAAAGCCATCGTGCTCATGGGCGCGCCGGACAAGAGCGGCGCGCGCGAGTACGGCGAGTTCCTGGACATCGCCGCGGCGTCCGACGACAAATTCATCTACAAAATGCTCACGATGTTCAATCAAATCATCCTGGACATCGTGCGCGCGCCCAAGGCCGTGGTATTCGCCGACAGCGGCGCGGTGCTGTCCCAGTTCCTGCATGTGAGCCTGGCGTGCGATTACCGCCTGTTCGCGGACGACACGGTGTTCGAGAAAGGTTTCCTCGAACACGGAATGGTTCCCAAGGGTGGAGGCGCGTTTTTCCTGCGCCGCATGCTGGGCGCGCCGCGTGCGTTCGCGCTGCTCACCGACCCCTCGCCCATGACTGCGGCGCAGGCCCTGGAACTGGGGCTGATCAACGAAACCTGTTCCGCAGCCGCGCTCGAAGACACCGCCATGGAGAGAGCGCGCGCGCTGGCAGCCATCCCGGCCGTGTCCGTGCACGGCGTCAAGAGCCTGCTCCATTTCCCGGTTCAAGAACTCGAAGCCTATCTGGAGCACGAGAACCTGGAACTGTTCCGCGCGTTCACTCGCATGCGCACGGACCGCAAACGCAAAAGCGGCAAGATGTAATGGAATAATCCTTGTGTACGGCGCCGCGCGCGCCGGCCTTGTTGACGCGCGCCCGGTGCGCCGTTAACATCTTGGGATACTTTATGGTCAGGGAGGAACACACCGATGGCGACCAGTCTCGAAGGACTCAAGGGCATCATCCAGTCCATGGAAGACGACTACGATAAATTCATGAAGGGCAACAATGCGGCGGGAACGCGTGTGCGCAAGGCCCTCATGGAAGTGCGCAAGTACGCGGATCAGATGCGCAAAGACATTCAGGACATCAAGAACGAACGCAGCGGAGACTGACGCGCTGCCGGTTTTTGCGGCACATTCAGCGGAAGAGTGAATAGTCAGCCCTGCGCGCTATCTGGCGCAGAGCGCAAGCACGCGGGCCGCGATGGCGCCCAGAGGCAGGATGCTGCGCGCGGCGCCCATGTCTGCCGCGGCTTTTGGCATGCCGTAAACCACGCTCGTTGCCTGGTCCTGGGCTATGGTTTCCGCGCCCGCGTCGCGCATGGCCTTCAACCCCGCCGCGCCGTCAGCTCCCATGCCTGTGAGCAGCACGCCCACGGCATCCGGCCCCGCGCACGAGGCCACGGAGCGGAACAGCGGGTCCACGGCCGGCCGTTGGTGATGCTCCGGTTCGGAGCGCACCAGGGAAACCCGGTACTTGCCGCCCGCGCCGTGGATTACCGTATGCCTGCCGCCGGGGGCGACCAGAACCAGCCCGGCCCGCAGTTCGTCGCCCTCGCGCGCCTCGCGCACCTCTGGCGCGCACGCATTGTTCAGCCGCTCCGCATACAGGCCGGTGAACATCTCTTCGGGCATGTGGACCACCAGCACGGACGGCGGGCACTCTTCCGGAAACTGGATAAGGATGTCCCTCAAGGCCTCGGTGCCGCCGGTGCTTGCGCCAAAGGCTGCAATGCGCCTGGGCGCACCCGGGGACTGCAGCCTGCGCGCGGGCGGTTCGGGCTGTCGCG
>JAGUYV010000281.1 GCA_020061125.1 bacterium
ACCACGGACGCGCCCGGCGGCACCATCATCAACACCACGGCCATCACCACCACCGGGAACCAGACTTACAACGACCCGGTCTCGTTGACCTCCGACACAGCGCTGTCCACCACGACCGCGGGCAACTTGACTTTCAACAACACGCTCAACGGTCCGTATAACCTGGCGCTGAACACGGCGGGCAACAATGTGTTCAACGCCATCGTGGGCGGGCTGGATCCGCTGACCACGATCACCACGGACGCGCCCGGCGGCACCATCATCAACACCACGGCCATCACTACCACCGGGAACCAGACCTACAACGATCCGGTCTCGTTGACCTCCGACACTGCGCTGTCCACCACGGCCTCGGGCAACTTGACTTTCAACAACACGCTCAACGGTCCGTATACCCTGGCGCTGAACACGGCGGGCAACAATGTTTTCAACGCCATCGTGGGCGGGGTGACTCCGCTGACCACGATCACCACGGACGCGCCCGGCGGCACCATCATCAACACCACGGCCGTCACCACCACCGGGAACCAGACCTGGAACGACCCGGTCTCGCTCACCTCCGACACCGCGCTGACCAGCACGACCGCGGGCAACTTGACCTTCAACAACACGCTCAACGGCCCGCACAACCTGGCGCTGAACACTTCCGGCAATACTGTGTTCAACGCCATCGTGGGTGGCATTGACCCGCTGACTACGATCACCACGGATGCGCCCGGCGGCACCATCATCAACACCACGGCCGTCACCACCACCGGCAACCAGACTTACAACGACCCGGTCACCCTGACTTCCGACTCCGCGCTGTCCAGCACAACCGCGGGCAACTTGACCTTCAACAACACGCTCAACGGACCGCACAACCTCGCGCTGAACACTTCCGGCAACACCGTGTTCAACGCCATCGTGGGCGGCATTGACCCGCTGACCACGATCACCACGGACGCGCCGGGCGGCACAATCATCAACACCACGGCCATCACCACCTCCGGCAGCCAGACTTACAACGATCCGGTCTCGTTGACCTCGAACACCACGCTCACGAGCACAGCCGCGGGCAATCTCACCTTTAACGGAACGCTGAACGGCGCGCGCACCCTGACGCTGAACACCTCCGGCAATAATGTGTTCAACGCGGTTGTGGGCGGCGTGACCCCGCTCACCTCCATCACCACGGACGCGCCCGGCGGAACCACCATCAACACCACGGGCATCACCACATCCGGGGCGCAGACTTACAATGACGCGGTCACCCTGACTTCGGACACCGCGCTTTCCAGCACGGCCAGCGGCAACATCACCTTCAACGGCATTCTGAACGGCGCGAAAAACCTCGTTCTGAACACGGCTGGCAATAATGTGTTCAATGCCATCGCGGGCGGCGTGACCCCGCTGGCGTCCATCACCACGGACGCGCCCGGCGGCACCACCATAAACACCACGGCCATCTCCACTTCCGGCAACCAGTCGTACAACGACTCGGTTTCGTTGACCTCGAACACCACGCTCACAAGTACAGCCGCGGGCAACCTGACATTCAACGGCATTCTGAACGGCGCGCGTTCGTTGACCCTGAACACTGCTGGCAATAATGTGTTCAACGCGGTTGTGGGCGGCGTGACCCCGCTGGCGTCCATCACCACGGATGCGCCCGGCGGCACCACCATCAACACCACGGCCATCTCCACTTCCGGCAATCAGACTTACAACGACGCGGTTTCGTTGACCTCGAACACCACGCTCACGAGCACAGCCGCGGGCAACCTTACATTTAACGGGATTCTGAACGGCGCGCGTTCATTGACCTTGAACACCTCCGGCAATAATGTGTTCAACGCGGTCGTGGGCGGCGTGACCCCGCTATCGTCCATCACCACGAACGCACCCGGAGGCACCACCATCAACACCACGGGCATCACCACGGCCGGAGCGCAGACATACAATGACGCGGTTTCGTTGACCTCGGACACCACACTGGCCAGTACCACCGCGGGCAACCTCACATTCAACGGGATTCTGAACGGCGCGAAGAACCTCGTGCTGAACACCGCTGGCAGCACCGTGTTCAACGCCATCGTTGGCGGCGCAACCCCGCTGGCGTCCATCACCACGGACGCGCCCGGCGGCGCCACCATCAACACCACCGCCATCACCACGGCCGGCGCGCAGACTTACAACGATGCGGTCACCCTGACCTCGGACACCACACTGGCCAGCACAGGCGCGGGCAACCTCACCTTCAACGGGATTTTGAACGGCGCGAAGAACCTCGTGCTGAACACCGCGGGCAGCAATGTGTTCAACGCAGTTGTGGGCGGCGCGACCCCGCTGGCGTCCATCACCACGGACGCGCCCGGAGGAACCACCATCAACACCACCGCCATCACCACGGCCGGAGCGCAGACATACAACGACGCGGTCACCCTGACCTCGGACACCACACTGGCCAGCACCACCGCTGGCAACCTCACCTTCAACGGGATTCTGAACGGCGCGAAGAACCTTGTGCTGAACACCTCCGGAAATAATGTGTTCAACGCAGTCGTGGGCGGCGCAACCCCGCTGGCGTCCATCACCACGGACGCGCCCGGCGGCACCACCATCAACACAACAGGCATCACCACGGCCGGCAATCAGACTTACAACGATCCGGTCACCCTGACCTCAGACACCATACTGGCCAGCACAGGCGCGGGCAACCTCACCTTCAACGGCATTCTGAACGGCGCGAAGAACCTGGCTCTGAACACCGCTGGCAGCAATGTGTTCAACGCGGTCGTGGGCGGCGTGACCCCGCTGGCTTCCATCACCACGGACGCGCCCGGCGGCACCACCATCAACACAACGGCCATCACCACGGCTGGCGCGCAGACCTACAACGATGCGGTTTCGTTGGCCTCGAACGCCACGCTCACCAGCACAGGCGCGGGCAACCTCACCTTCAACGGCATTCTGAACGGCGCCAAGAACCTGGCTCTGAACACCGCGGGCAGCAATGTGTTCAACGCGGTTGTGGGCGGCGTGACCCCGCTGGCTTCCATCACCACGGACGCGCCCGGCGGCGCCACCATCAACACAACGGCCATCACCACGGCCGGAGCGCAGACCTACAACGACGCGGTCACCCTGACCTCGGATACCACACTGGCTAGCACAGGCGCGGGCAACCTCACCTTCAACGGCATTCTGAACGGCGCCAAGAACCTGGCTCTGAACACCGCGGGCAGCAATGTGTTCAACGCGGTCGCGGGCGGCGTGACCCCGCTGGCTTCCATCACCACAGACGCGCCCGGCGGCACCACCATCAACACCACGGCCATCACCACGGCTGGCGCGCAGACCTACAACGACGCGGTTACTCTGGCCTCGAACGCCACGCTCACCAGCACAGGCGCGGGCAACCTCACCTTCAACGGGATTCTGAACGGCGCTAAGAACCTGGCTCTGAACACCGCGGGCAGCAATGTGTTCAACGCGGTCGTGGGCGGCGTGACCCCGCTGGCTTCCATCACCACGGACGCGCCCGGAACCACGCAGATCAACGGCGGAAGCGTGTCCACCTCGGGCAGCCAGGCGTTCAACGACGCCGTGCTCCTGGGCGCGGACACATCGTTCTCGGCCACCACCGGCAATATCGGATTCGGCGCAACCATTGACGGCGCGCACGCCATGACCGTGGCCACTCCGGCGGGCGTCTCGTTCAGCGGAGTGATCGGCGGCGCCACGCCGCTTACAACGGTCACCGTGAACGCGGGCGGAGATGTGGCCATGCAGGTGAATGTCACCGGCGCGGTTCATGTGGACACCGCGGCCGCGAACGCGGACATCAGCCTGACAAGCACCACCGGCGACCTGCTCATCGGACTGCTCGCCGCGGGCAACGGAACCGTGACCCTGGCATCGGCCGCGGCCATCAACGACACCAACGGCGCGGCCATGAATGTGACCGCGGGCGCTCTGGCCCTTTCCGCTGTCACCGGCATCGGCCTGGAACCCGATCCCATCGAGGTCACCGTGCCGCTCCTGGCCGCCACCACCCAGACCGGCGGCATCTACATTACCAACACCGGCTCGGTGGTCATCGGAACCGTGGGCGGCGTCACAGGCGTGAGCGTGACCAGCGCCTCGGCACAGGGCCACATCGTTCTGCACACCACCCAGGACATGACGGTTAACGATCCCGTGTCCAACAGCGGCAGCGGCGACATCCGCCTCACCTCCGGACACGACATCACGCTTAACGACACGGTCAACGCCAGCGGCGGCCAGATCACCGTGACCGCGGACAACAATGTGTACCAGAACTCGAGCATCAACAACACCGCGGGCGGCGGCGTGGCCGTCACCGCAGTCAACGGCGACATCGTCATGGCGTCCGACGCGCAGACCACGGTGGAGCAGGGGACTGTGGACTACAATGCCGATGAGGATCTCACAGTCAGCGGCATCACAACCGGCACGGGCGGCAGCACCAGCATCAGCGCAAACAACGGGTCCATTCTCGACGGAAACGGAGGCGCACCCAATGTCGCCTCGGACGAACTCGTGGTCACCGCGCCGTCCGGCGCAGCCGCCGAGGGCAACAACAGCGACTTCCTGTTCGCGTTCGGCTCCTCCGCCGCGCTCCCGGATCTCATCATCTTCAACAACCGCGTCCTGGGCGGCGACGACATCAACCAGTTCTATCAGGCCCTGACCATGGGCAACGGGCAGATCGCCCTGTCCGACTTCTTCCTGTACAACACGCTGTTCGACGACATCTGGAAGTGGTCAGGCAACGCCCAGATGCTGCTACCCATGGGCGCGCCCAACCCGGCGCTCCCGTACATGGCCATGGCCGGATTCACCATGTAACCGCGCACGGCCCCCTCCGGCCCCGCACGGTCAGAAATGCGTGCCATTGCAGATCGGCTTTCGCGCCGATCCGCATTTGGCACGCTTTTTGACTTGTATGGGGCAGGAAAGGGGGAAAATCATGAATACACTGCAAAAAAAAGCCAGAAGTGCGGCAAAAAAGCTACGAAATCGCGGTGCAAAAAAGAAACTCGCGGCATTTCCGCCTCATTTCAACCCTCCCGGCGCTTTGGCGTCTGTCCCCCGCTTCTTGATTCCCATGTTTTTTTTCTTGCTGATTTGCTCGCCCGCGGCTGCGGAGTCCATTGATTTCAAGTTCGAAATCCCAACCATCCCGTTTCCGCCGCAGATCGCCAATGTGCAGCATGTGCCGCCGTGCGTGGGGCAGACGGATTTCCAGGTTACAGCGGAAATCACGGGCCAGGCGCAGAAAAAAGCTGTTTGCGACATCATTCCCCGCGAAGATTGCACGGCGTCGGACTGGTACCAGATTGACGATCCGGAAATCGTGCCCAACCCCCCGGAAATCAAGGCCGCGTGGGTTCATTATTATTACGACGGCAACCCCACGGACGGCGGGAAAGCGTCCATGACATACAACGCAGGCCTGGGAAAATGGGAGGGCGAAGTGCCCATGAAACCCGGAGCCGAACAGGGAGATTCCATTACTTATTATGTCAGCGCCGTGGACGGGCGCGGCAATGTGGCCAGCCAGACCCCGAGCACGGGCGAGGAACCCTGCCCGGACATTGAATCCTGGGATGATTCCCTGGCCACGCCCCTCATGGATTCCTGCTCCTATGCAACCGGTTACTCCGAATGCAACGAGAACCGCTCCTACGGGCCGGGAAACTGCGGCGCAGGCTACACCCTGGGCGACAAGGCCGGGGATGTGTGCGGCGAACCGGACGGCAACGGCGTACAGAGTCTCATCAGCGGCGAGTACGCGGATCTGGTGGATATCCGCGGCGTAACCGCGGGCGCGGGAGGCACGGTCTTTTGCACGAAAATCGGCCTGGGCGCGCCGCCTCCCGGCTCCAACCACCCGGCGCCCATCGAAGGCTATCTCATGATCTTTTTCAATCCCGACATCATTGATCCCAACCCTGCGGACACGCACATTACAAATGCTTACGCCGTCACTTACGCGCCCGAGGCTTCGGGGTCGGATCCAACACTGGTCAAGGTGCTCTGGAGCGGCGACTGCGTGACCAATCCCAACACCGACAACCCCCTCGACTGCAAGCTTCTTGCGGCAGGAACCAGCGACCATCCCAAACTCAAGATCGGTTACCAGAACGGTTCCCTGCGCATTATGACCAACAAGAGCGGAACCGGCGAAATTTATGCAACTTCCTACAGCCTCATCGGCGCCAGTTCCGTTAAGTCCGTTCTCATCGCCATCACAGGGGAGATCAATCTGTCGGGCGGCACGGCGTTCTGGATCTCGGACCTCACTCCGGGGTTCGCGTACTCGCATAAGAACCAGAGCGTTACAATCCTGCCCGCCAGCCAGTGCACCGTGGGGCCGTGCGTGAACATCACCTCCACGCTGTGCAGTCCCACGGGCGCGGGCGGCGCGGGGCCGGTGTGCCCGCACTCCGAGACCCAGTCCGCGCAGAATGTCTGCTCCGTTTCGTTCACGGACACCGGCGCGGTGGCCGTGTCCCAATACCGCATCTACCGCGCGCCCAAAGGCAGCGCCGCGCCCGGCGAACTCGCCGGAACCATCACAGGGGGCGGGCCAAACAGCGCCCATACCTACAATAATTCCATCACAACACTCGACGGCGCGTCATACGATTATTACATTGCGTGTTTCGACGGCGTGAACGAGACCGCCACGGCCCAGTATCCCCAGACCTACACGCAGTGCACCGTGGACGACTGGACCCCGCCCGCGCAGCCTGCGATCACCGAAGCGGCCACACCGCCCGGCGCGGACGCCACATGCCGCATCGCCTGGACCGCCACAGGCGGCGACCCCACGCTCAAGGATTTCCTCATCAAGCGCGGCGGCCAGATCCTCAATCCCACGGCCCCGGTCGGCAAATCCGGCGATTCCTACCTGTGGCCCGATCCCGAAAACCTGGACTACACCTCGGACTACTCCTACACCGTGCTGGCCCGCGACTCGGTCAACAACACCTCGGAATCCGCGGCCGCAACATGCCGCCCGCGCGACCTCAAGGCGCCGTGCCAGGTGGATGAAATCGTGATGAGCGCCGCGCCCACTTCCGGCACTCTGGGCGCAACCCTGGACTGGCAGGCCTGTCCCGACTCGGACACCGCCGGATACAATGCCTACGCGTGTCAGCTCAACGGCACAAAAACCAACTGCACAACCCAGCAAGAGTACAAAAAACTCAACAGCGGGCTTGTCGCCAATCCGCATATAGAAGATGAAAGTCCAGACAATTTCCCGTCCGAAGCCTGGTACCGGTTCTTCGTGGAATCCTGCGACAACTGCACGGACCGCGCCGCGTGCGATGCGCGCAACTGCACAGGGTTCCCGGTTTCGTCCGATGATTTCACGGATCATTTCGTGTCGCCGGAAATCAATACGGATAAGCCCCATGCGCCGGGTGGCGTGGCTGCAGCAGCGCCCGCCATGGGCAAGTCCTGCTCCATTTCCTGGAGCCGCGTGTGTTCGGACACAGAGGGAACCTTCGAGGACTGCGACAACCCCACCTCGGATCAGCTCGTTGGCTACAAGATCATGCGCCAGCAGTCCCCGGGCGTGTTGGATCCCAATGCCGGCACACCCGTGGCCACGATTCCAGCGGGCGGGACGGAAACCACCCTGTCCTACACCGACGCGGGCCTGGCCAACGGCGTGCCCTATTACTACAAGGTTTACGCCATGGACGGGGCGCGCAACTACTCCGAGGGCGCGCATCAGGAAGTGTCGTGCACGCCCGCGCGCACGACCCCGCCCGCGCTTCCGGCCATGAAGTCGCTCACCGGAAACGAATTCTCCTGCGCCCTAGACTGGGATCCGGTCTCCGACCCCTACGCCATCACCTACGAGGCGCACCGCTGCGACGGCAAAATGGACGCCTGCACAACGGCCGCGCAGTTCACCCGCGCGGACGAAACCGGCGCGTCCGGCATCTCGGGAACCGAATACACGGACAACAATGTGGTCGAGGGCGAATACTACACCTACTGCATCGTGGCCAACGCCGAGGAGCAAGTCAAAAGCGCGGTGTACGACGCCGCGAACAAGCGCAACTGCGGCCAGTGCTTCGCGGGCGAAACCCTGGCCCCGCCCACGGATGTCACGGCCTGGTTCGAACAAAACGATTATACGGTCAAGGTCAGTTTCGTGCGCTCTGTGAGCGAGCAGGGCGGCGGCGGATACAGCCTGTACCGTTGCGCAGACTCCGGTTGCGCCGAAGCGGGCAGAACCAGAATCAAGGCCTGCTCCGAACTCGCCGAAACATCGTCCGCCATCCGGAATATCGGCATGCTGAATCCCCTGTCCATTTCCGGCGAACCCGAGGGCGAGCATTACTATGGCGCCGCGTACCAGTCCGATTGCTCGGCTGGCGCCCCGGTCTCGGAACTGCACAATGTCGGAACCGCCATCAGCGAGCAACTGGATGTTCTGGCGCAGCCCTGCGGCAGCGCCACCAAATGCGTGGTCCTGTCCTCGTGCAGCAACTTCGAATCAAAAACCGGGTGCTCGCCCGTGACGCGCAGGGACACCACGCAGACCACGGCGACCGGATACGCGCTCGCGCCGCAGCAAGGGTTCGAGGTGTTTCTGGCGGACAGGGCCGGAAACCCCGTGGGCGGCGCCGTGGCCAGAACCGGCGCGGACGGCAACTACAAGCTGTCCATTGACACGCAGAAGAACCCGCTCGATCTTGGCGCCGCGTATCAGCTCATTCTGAAACTGCCCGATGGGGCCATCCCCGGCCAGCCTTGTTCCTCCGGCCTGCCCGGCGACGGGTGCCTCATCGAACTCAACAAGAATGTGACAGTGAAAGAGGACTCGACCGTGACACAGGTTCGCGGCATCCCACTCGCCGACTGCGGCGGCGGTGAAATCGGCAACTTCAACTGCGACGCCACCGTGGACATCAGCGATGTGATTCTGCTCAAGAACTGCTTCGGCTCATCCGCAGGCGAAGACAGATACAAAACCTGGTGCGATGTGAACGGCAACGGCGTGGTGGATGTCAGCGACTTCATAGCCATCAAGAACCATTTCGGGCTGGAACTCGACGCCGCGCCGAGCTGTCCCGCGGCCATGTGCCGCGAAAAGTGACCCGGCGGGGCAGGGCGGTTGGTACGAGGATGGCGAGGACTGCGGTTTGTGACACGAAGACCTGCCGGATCGCGGAGACACACGGAGAAACAAAAAGGCCCGCCTCAATGGCGGGCCTTTTGCCTCATGGGTGGTACTGGATTTGAACCAGTGACCTCCTGCGCGTCAAGCAGGCGTTCTCCCCCTGAACTAACCACCCGGGAGCATCCAACAAGAGGCGACGGGCGGATTTGAACCGCCGAATGGAGGTTTTGCAGACCTCTGCCTTACCACTTGGCTACGTCGCCATGATTTTGAAAAAGCCTTTAATACAGGCTTTCTATGCTCACATTTATGTTGCTTTCAAGCTTCCGAACAACCGCTGGCGCCAATCTTCAGCACAAAACATCTTAATCAGCGTCCAACAAAATGTCAACCGAAACGCGCGAAGCCCCGCAAGCGCGATCCGGCTGAAATCCACTAATTTTGGAGCAGGTGGTCGCGAAGCTTGAGGAATGCGGCGGCGCGGTGGCTGATCCGGTTTTTTTCGTGGAGCGGGATTTCGGCCACGGTCTTGCCGAGGCCGGGCAGGTACATGACCGGGTCGTATCCGAAGCCCGACGATCCGCGCGGGGCGGCGGCGATGACGCCGCGCAATTCGCCCTCGAAGCAGGTTTCGCGCCCGTCCGGGAAGCGCGCG
>JAGUYV010000224.1 GCA_020061125.1 bacterium
CGCTTGCAGTCGTGCTGATCGCCATAGCAGTCGTGGGCGGCGCGGCTCTGCTTGCGTTCGTAACCCGCTGACGCCGCAACGCAATACGCTCCGCGCGGCGCCCGGCCGCGCATGTTTCATTCCCAGCCATTTGTTTCCTAAAAGCGTTGAATTGCATCATCAAACCATCCGCAACAACCGCCGGGAATTGACGGAAGTGTGTTTTATCCGGTACAGTAATTGCACCCGAACGATCCGGGGCAAATTATGTGATTCAGACTGGAGCGAGGCATGTTCTGTCAACAATGCGGAGCGCAGGTAGAACCCGGCGCCAAATTCTGCACCACCTGCGGCCGCCCCGCGCAAGACCAGGCCGCGCCCCCGGCGGCAAGTCCTGTCCCGCCGCCCCCGCCAGCCTATTCCCAGCCAAGCTACTCGCAGCCCCAGGACTACCGGGCCACCCTGCCCGGCGCATCCTATCCCGGCGCGCCCCAGGCCGCATCTCCGGGAATGCAGAAACCGGCCAATTACCTGCCCTGGGCAATCGCCGTGACCCTGTGCTGCTGCGTGGTTGGCGGCATCGTGGGAATCGTGTATTCTGTGCAGGCCAACAGCAAGTGGGAATCGGGCGACTACGCGGGCGCGCACAAGGCGGCAGGCAGCGCCCGGACCTGGCTCATAATCTCCGCAATCATCGGACTGATTGTCACCACATTCGCGATCATGGCGAATCTTGCGACCATCATGGCCACGATGTGACGGCGAGTTTTACTCCGTTATGAACGGCAAGCCCGCGCGCCGTATTTTCTTGCTCGCATTGATTCTGGCCGTTGCAGGCGCGGCGCTTTTTGTCATTTATGCGTTTGCGCCCGGATCCTCGATTTTCTATCCCCCCTGCGTGTTCCACAGCGTGACCGGATACCACTGCCCCGGGTGCGGCACCGCGCGCGGTCTGCACAGGCTGCTGCACGGCGACATCCGGGGCGCGTTCGCCATGAACGCGCTCACCATGGTCGCCCTGCCCTTCCTGCTCTACGCCATGGCCGCGGAAGTTCTCAAATCCCTGTACGGACGCAGAGTGCTGCCCCTGCCGGAAATCTCCGCGCGCGCTGGCTGGTTCATCTTTGCGGCGGTCATGCTGTTCTGGATCCTGCGCAACATCCCGATGTATCCGTTCACGCTCCTGGCCCCGCATTGAGTCCCGGCGCATGTCGCCAAACGGCATCATTCCCATGCGGATTCATTTGGCCGGCGCGCCCGCGGGCAGGGACACGGCCGCCCCGGCGCTCCCGCTGTCGTCCTGCCTTCTTTGGGTAAGGACATCGCGCCATGCCCGCTGCATGTAATGCCTGATCACGAAGTACGCCAGCACATAGCTGCCGCTGGCCAGACCCCACAGCCAGTACAGTTCGCCGCGAATAGCGCCCAGGCCCGCGCCCTGTGTGAGCACGGATCGCAGGGGCATGAGAAAGTGCGTGAGCGGCAGGAGCTGGCTCAAAATCAGGATGCCCTTGACCATGGCGAACTGCGGCCAGGTGAACCCGCTCAACAGGAACGACGGCAGGGACACGAGCATGAGCGCTTCCGTGGCGAACAGCTCGTCGCGCAGCGCGGCGCTGGCCAGAATGCCCAGGGCCACGATGGCGATGATGAACATGGACAGCAGCGCCCCGAACGCCCATATCGAGCCTTGCACGGGCACGCCGAACATTCGGAACAGCAACGCGAACGATCCCAGGGCCGTGGCCAGGTTCAGCCCGGTGTAGAACAGACCCTTGGCGGCCAGGAATTCGAGGGGGCTGTGCGTGATGGCCAGCGCCTGGGGCAGGAGTTTGTGCGCGCGCTCGCGCGCGAACGCCAGCGCCACTCCCAGGAGGCAGATTTGCTGCACCACGGCCCCGGCAAGGCCCGGCAGCACGAAGTCCGAATAGCTGAACCCCGGGTTGAACAGCACGCGCGCGCCGGCGTCCACGGGCGTCACGCCCTCCCGCGCATGGTCCATGGGCGCGCCCCGCGCGTTCAGTTTTTTAATCTGGATGCCGAGCGAGAATGTGGTCCCGATGGTGGTCACGCCCTTGTACAGAGTGTTGCTCAACAGCAAGTTAGAGCCGTCAATGAGCGCCACCATGCGCGCGGGCGCGCCCCCTCGCGCCGATTCCTGGAACCGGGGCGGGAACCACAGCAGCGCGAACGCTTCGCCCGCGCGCACGGCCTCCGTGAATTCCTCCTCGCTCTCGACATAGCGCGTGATTTTGAACGAGTCGTTCCGCTCCGCGGCCTGGATCACGGCGCGGCTCATGGGGCTGCGATCCTGGTCGAGCACGAAGGTGGGAATGTCCGTGACGCGCTTGGGCAGGTACAGGTAGCCGATCATGAGCGTGTACACGAAGGGCATGACGAGGACAATGACCGTGAGCCGCCAGTCGCTGGTGAGCAGCCCGATTTCCCGGCGCATGAGCTTGAGGATTCTTATGGCGGCCATGGCGATCACCTGTCCTTTTTGGCATCCGGGAATGTCACGCGCGCGGTGAGGCCGGAGGCCAGGTTTTCCGGCCCGTCCTTGAGGGACACGCGCACCTGCAGGCTGCGCACATCCGCGCTGCCGTTCTCGTTTGTGGCGCGCTTGGTGGCGAAGGACGCGGCGGGCAGGACCTGCGACACCACGCCGCGGTAGGTCTGTCCGGTTGCGGGCACGGACACGGTCACGAGCGTGCCCGGGCCGCGGC